>CAIRWM010000054.1 GCA_903882285.1 uncultured cyanobacterium | reverse complement strand
TCGTGGCCAGGTTCACCTCCCCGAGCGGAACCCCGCCGGCGGTCACGAACTCCTCGCCGAAGGGGCCCCGGCCGGCGATGGCGTAGGGACTGGCCCGCAGGGCGGCGATCAGCTGGTTCTGACCGCGTCGGGGCAGTTCGGCCCAGCGCAGCTCGGCGGGGACGTCATGGGCCGCCAGCAGATGCAGCCAGAGGCGGCGGCTGAGCTCAGGCCAGGGCCTGGCATTGGCCAGCTGGCGGCGGGCCTGCTCGCGGCGCTGGTCGGCGAAGGTCTGCACCAGCTCAGCCTCCGAGCGGCCGCCGCTCCAGTCGACCAGCAGCTGGCCGCGATAGCCGCTGGTGCGCAGATCGCGGGCGGCGAAGGCCGTGAGCCGCAAGATCGCCGGACCGCTCAGGCCCCAGTGGGTGATCAGCAGCGGGCCCTCCTGCCGAGTACAGGTCGGCGACGAGCCCGCCGTGCGCAGCTCCAGCCGCACCGGATCCGCCACCACCCCCGCCAGGGCCGCCAGGGGATGGTCGGCCAGACGCAGGGTGAACAGCGACGGAACCGGCGGCACCAGAGCGTGACCGAGGGAGGCGGCCAGGCGCAAGCCGCTGGGATGGCTCCCCGTGGCCAGCACGAAACGATCGGCCGCCAGCTCGCGGCCGTCGCGCAGCCGAATCCGGAAGCCACCTCCCTCCAGGGCCGTGGCGGCCTGCACGGCGCTGCCGCTGCCCAGCCGCACCCCTGCATCGGCGGCGGCGCGCCGCAGGGTCTCCACCACCGAGCTGGAGCGGTGCGAGCGCGGAAACATGCGGCCATCGGCCTCCTCCACCAGCTCAAGGCCGTGGCGATCGAACCAGGCCACCGCGTCGCCGGTGGCAAAACGGGAAAACGGGCCACGCAGGGCCCGGCCGCCACGGGGATAGTGGCCCACCAGGGCCCGGGGATCCCAGCAGGCATGGGTGACGTTGCAGCGACCGCCGCCGCTGATCAGCACCTTGTGCAGCGGCTCGGCCGTGGCCTCCAGCACCAGCACGTCGGGACTGACGCCGGCGCTGCGGGCCTCCTCGGCGGCGGTGATGGCGGCCATGAAGCCCGCGGGACCGCCGCCGGCCACCAGCACCGACACCTGGCTGGGCAGCATGGGGTCATGCAGGAGAACTACCGCTTCAGTGTGGCGCCGATGCTGGACTGCACCGACCGGCATTTCCGGCTGTTGATGCGCCAGATCACCCGCCATGGGTTGCTCTACAGCGAGATGGTGGTGGCCCGGGCCCTCCATCACATCGTGCGGGAGGGCGGCGGAGCAGGCCAGGACGAACGGCAGCGGCGCCTGGAGCGCCTGCTGGGCTTTGATCCCGAGGAGCGACCGCTGGCCCTGCAGCTTGGAGGCGACGACCCCGTGTTGCTGGCGGAGGCGACCCGGCTAGCCCACACGTGGGGCTACGACGAGGTGAATCTCAACATCGGCTGCCCCAGCGAGAAGGTGCAGCAGGGCCGCTTCGGCGCCTGCCTGATGGCGGAGCCACAGCGGGTGGCCGACTGCGTCGCGGCCATGGTGGCGGCCTCATCACTGCCGGTGACCGTGAAGCACCGCATCGGCATCGATGCCCGCGATTCCTATGAGGAGTTGCTCGCCTTCGTTGACTGCGTGGCGACAGGCGGAGCGGCCCGCTTCGCCGTGCACGCCCGCAAGGCCTGGCTGGAGGGGCTGGATCCGAAGCAGAACCGCACGATTCCACCGCTGCGTTGGGATCTGGTGCAGCGGCTGAAGCGGGAGCGGCCTGGCTTGACGATCGAGCTCAATGGCGGCCTCGAAGCGCTTGAACCCTGCATCGAGCAGCTGCAGCTCTTCGATGGGGTGATGGTGGGCCGGGCCGCCTACGCCCACCCGCTACGCTGGGGGGCGGTGGACGCAGCGATCTTCGGGGATGCCAGCCGGCCGCCGGCCCTGGCCTCAACCGTAGTGTGCGGTCTGGTTCCCCACGCGGAGCGCTGGTGCGCCCAGGGTGGCCGCCTCTGGGCGATCGCGCGCCATCTGGTACACGTGGTGGAGGGGGTGAGCGGCGCCCGCCACTGGCGCGCGGAGCTCACCCGCGCGGCAGGAGCTGCCGCCGCCGGCCCCGAGGTGCTGGAGAAGGCTGCCCGGCAGCTGGAGGAGCGGGGCCTCTGAGAAACATCTGAGCGACCTCCAAGGGGCCTCCGAGGGACATGGGAAGGCCCTCGGTTCAGCCCTCGGCGCCCGGGTAGTCACCACCATCGCCGCCGGCACTGGTGCCCCCGCTGCGGCGTCGACGGGCGCGACCGGCATCGAAACTGTCGACGCTGCGGTCTTCCCAGCCCCGGGCACCGGAGCCCCGGTCGGCGCCACCGCCATAACCGCCGCCACCCCCGTAACCACCACCGCCTCCATAGCCACCACCGCCTCCGCCATAGCCGCCGCGACGGGGGCCGCCACCACCACCACCACCGCTGCTGCGGGGCTCAGCCTTGTTGATGCGCAGCGGGCGACCCATCAGCTCGACGCCCTGGAGGGCCTCGATGGCCTTGGTCTCGAGTTCGGGGTCGGCCATCTCCACGAAGGCGAAACCACGCTTGCGGCCGGTGTCGCGTTCGAGGGGAAGCGAGCAGTTGGCCACCTCTCCAAAGGGGGCAAAAAGCTCGATCACGTCGTCCTGCTCGGCGCGGAAGGGAAGATTACCGACAAAAATGCTCACGGAACTGACCTGCGGACCAGGAAGGGCAGACACCCTCGGGTGCCCCGGTTGACGCCGAAGCGCCGTTGACCCGCCAAGGTTAGTCCGCCCAACCAGTTTGTCCGCCCCAACGAGGTGTCGGGCGAGCCATGGGCAACGTTCCCCTTCCGCCCGGCCCCTTCAGCCGTGCAGCCGCTTCCTGGCGAGGGCCAGCTGGCCGAGCACCTGCTCGAAGCCCGTACCCCCCTCACTGCGCCGGGCCGCCACCACCTGGCGCGGGGCGATAGCGGCATGGATGTCGGCCTCAAAGTCGGGATGCAGGGCCTGCCAGCGCTCCAGCGGCAGGTCGCGCAGCAGCACCCCCTCCCGCAGACAACCCTTCACCAGGCCACCCACCAGCTGGTAGGCCTCGCGGAACGGCACCCCGCGGGCCACCAGGTAGTCGGCCACATCGGTCGCATTGGAGAAGTCTGCCGCCACGGCCTCCTCCAGCCGTTCGGGCCGAAACACCAGACCCTCTTCGAACAGGATCGCCATCGCCTCAAGGCTGTCGAGACAGGTGCGCACGCCGTCGAAGACAGCCTCCTTGTCCTCCTGAAAGTCTTTGTTGTAGGCCAGGGGCAGCCCCTTGATCATCGTCAGCAGACCCATCAGATGGCCGAACACCCGGCCGCTCTTGCCCCGCACCAGTTCGGGCACGTCGGGGTTCTTCTTCTGGGGCATCAGGCTGCTGCCGGTGGCGCAGCGATCGGTGAGCGCCACAAAGGCGAACTCCTCGCTGGCCCAAAGGATCACCTCCTCGCTGAGCCGGCTGAGGTGCACCATCACCAGACTGGCCGCCGCCATGAACTCGACGGCGAAATCCCGATCGCTGACCGCATCGAGGCTGTTGGCGTAGAGCGAGGCAAACTCCAGGGTCGCGGCCGTGTGGCGGCGATCGATCGGCACGGGGGTGCCGGCCAGGGCCGCCGCCCCGAGCGGACAGATGTCGACGCGGCGGCGCACGTCCGCCAGGCGGGCCCGGTCGCGCTCCCCCATCTCGATGTAGGCCAGCAGGTGGTGGGCCAGGCAGACCGGCTGGGCGCGCTGCAGATGGGTGTAGCCGGGAATCAGGGTGTCGGCATGGGTCTCGGCCTGGGCGAGCAGGGCCCGCTCGAAGCGCAGCAGGGCGGCGTCGATTGCATCGATGCGGCGGCGCAGCCAGAGGCGCAGATCGGTGCCCACCTGGTCGTTGCGGCTGCGGCCGGTGTGCAGCTTCTTGCCCAGGGGACCGAGCAGGTCGATCAGGCGCCGCTCCACGGCGAAGTGCACATCCTCGGCCTCGATCCCCGGCCTGAAGGCCCCCGCGGCCGCCTCGCTGCGGATCGTCTCCAGCCCCTGCTCCAGCCGCTCGGCCTCGCCGGGCTCCAGCACCCCGCAGGCCCCCAGCATGCGGGCGTGGGCGATCGAGCCATCCAGGTCCTCCTGCAGCAGGGTGATGTCGAAGCCGATCGAGGCGTTGAAGCGCTCGATCGCCGGATGCAGTCCCTGCTCGAACCGGTCGCTCCAGCCGCCGCCACTGGACCCACCCGGGGGGGGCGCGGAACTGGCGGCGGGCTGCGGGAATTCGGCTGCCATCGCGGACGTCGAGCGAGCTCCCCAGCTTGGCAGCCGGGCTCAGACCACTGGCAGGGAGGGCAGCATCACCTCCTCCCGCACCTTGAGCACCACCATCGAGGCGTCGTCCTCGAGCTGGTGGTCGGGACCGACGAAGCGATCCAGCCGGGCAAAGAGCTGATCGAGGATGCCCTGGGCGCCGATGCCGGAGCGGCAGACGGTCTGGAAGGCCAGCACCAGGCGCTCCTCATCGAAGCGATCCCCGCTGAACCCCGTGGCCTCAGTGACGCCGTCGGTGTAATAGAGGAGCACGTCGCCTGGCTCGAGCTGGGCCTCGCCGCAGCCGTACTCCGCCTCGCTCTGCAGGCCGATCAGCAGTCCGGGGGCATCAAGGCGCTCCACCCGCCCCTGCAGACGCCGCCAGATCAGCGGCGGATTGTGGGCGGCGTTGGCGAAGCGCAGTCGGCGGCTGCGGGGGTCGTAATCGGAATAGAAGAGGGTGACGAAGCGGTGGGAGTGGGCCAGGTCCTCCTGGGCCAGCTGGTTGAGGTCGTGCAGGATGCGGTCGGGGGGCAGACCGCTGAGCACCTCGGCGCGCAACATGCCGCGCAGCAGGGTCATCAACAGGCCAGCCGGCACCCCCTTGCCCATCACGTCGCCCATCACCAGAGCCCACGGCCCCTGCTCGCGGCGACGGCCGCTGAGGTGGGGCTGGACCGGGATGAAGTCGTAGTAGTCGCCACCCACCTGGAAGGCGGGGCGACAGCGGGCCGCCAGCTCCACCCCCTCGATCACCGGGCAGTGATCGGGGAGCAGCTGGGCCTGGATCTCACCGCCGATGCTGAGCTGGCGGTCGAGCCGCTCGTGACGGCGCATGTCCTGCTGCAGCCACTCGTTCTCAAGCGCGACGCCGGTGAGGTCGGCCACCAGCTGCAGATGACGGCGGTGCACATCGCTCCAGCTGTAGCCGCGGCGGGTGCTGAACACATAGAGACGGCCGCGCTGGTTGCTGCGCGCCACCACCGAGGTGGCGAACACCTCGGCGCTGCCCAGTAGACGGCGGATCAGGGGGTCGAGCAGGGCCGCCACCGCCTCATCGCCGGACTGGGCCTGCAGCTGGGCATCGGAGAGGGCCGAGAGCTGACGCAGCAGCTCGGCGCAGCGCTCCCCAGGGGTGGCCTGCAGATGGTCGCGCCAGAGGCGGCCATCGGGATGGAACACCACCAGCACGCTGCCCTCGGCCTCCAGCAGCCGCGAGGCCACCAGCGGCACCAACTCCAGGAAGCGGTTGAGATTGGTGAAGCTGCGCAGCGTAAAGGCCAGCGAAGCCAGCAGCTCCTGATTGCGCCGCTGCTCGCGGTTGAGGCTGTCGAGCAGCTGCCGCAGCGACGCCGCCGCCGACAGCGGCTGGCCACTGCGCCGTGGCACCGGAGGGGAGACCGATGCGGCGCCGGCAGGTTGTGGGGCCGGCGTGCTGCTCAAGGAGCGGCCGCAGAGGACCCGCAAGGTAGCAGTGTTTCCGGGCTAGAGACGGATTCCCCCTAGCCGGCCAGCAGAGCCTCCACGAACTCGAAGCTGTTGAAGGGACGCAGATCGCGGATCCCCTCACCGGCCCCGATGAAGCGGATCGGCAGCCGGGCCTCCGAGGCGACGGCCAGGGCGACGCCGCCGCGGGCACTGCCATCGAGCTTGGTGAGCACCACGCCGGTGAGGCCGGCGGCGCTGGCGAAGGCCATCGCCTGCTTCAGGCCGTTCTGACCCTGGCTGGCATCGAGCACCAGCAGCGACTCCACCACCGCGTCGGGCGCCAGCTTGTCGACGATGCGCCGCACCTTGCTGAGCTCCTCCATCAGGTTGTGCTTCGTCTGCAGGCGGCCAGCGGTGTCGACCAGCACAAGTTCGGTGCCCTTGGAGCGGGCGGCGCCGATGGCGTCGTAGACGACCGCGGCCGGATCGGCATTGGCACTGGGATTGGCGATCACCGGCACGCCGGAGCGCTCGCCCCAGACCGTCACCTGCTGCACGGCGGCGGCGCGGAAGGTGTCGGCCGCAGCAATCAGGCAGCTGTAGCCGCTGCGCACCGCCAGATTGGCCAGCTTGCCCAGGGTGGTGGTCTTGCCGACGCCGTTGACCCCCACCATCAGCCAGACATTCAGCCGATCGTGCTGGGGGGCCAGCACGCCAGAGCCACTGGCCTCGATCGGCGACTCCAGCAGGCCGCGCAGCTGCTCCTTGAGAAAGCGCAGGCCCTCGACCGGATCCACCACCTCCTCGTTGAGGCGCTTGCGCAGGGCCTCAAGCACCTGATCGGTGGCCTGCACCCCCACGTCGGCCCGCAGCAGGGTGGATTCGAGGTCGTCGACCACCTCGGGGGTGAGGGGGTCATCCCCCAGGTTCTCGAGCAGTTGGGTGACGAAGCCGCGGCGGGTCTTCTCGAGGCCACGCCGCAGCCGACCGAGCCAGTCGATCTCCTCGAGCGACATGTCCTCGACCTGGCGACCCTGGGCCGCCAGCACCTCGGCCGACCAGGTGAAGTTGTCATCGAAGGCGCCGAGCTGGGGCTCGCTCTCCTCGCGGGCGGGGCTCGGCGGCGGCACCACCACGGCCTTGTGCTGCTGCTCGGGCGGGGGCTGGAGCGAGGGCAGGGGCTCGGCAGCGGCCGCCGTGATCTCCTGGAGCCGCTGCTGGCGCTGGGCCGCAGCCTGCTCCAGCAGCGACAGGCCCGCCGCGGGGGCGGCCTCAGGGGCGGAGGAGGGGGCCGGCAGGGGCGCCGTCCCCGCGACCGGTTCAGAGGAGGAAGACTCCTGAAGCGCCGGAGCGGTAGCCTCCGCGGGCGCAGGCGAGGGGGCCGGCGCCGCCTGCTGCTGGGCCTTGAGGCGAGCGTAGGCCTGGCGGGCCCACTCCAATGCCTCCTGGTCCACAGCACCGACGGCCGGGGGCGACGCCGACGGGACCACCGGGGCGGGGCTTTCTACGGGCTCGGCAGCCGCTGCGGCCTGGGACTCCGGCTCGGCGGGAGCCTCGGGAGACGGGGCCGGGGAGGTGGCCCGGCGCTGGAACCAGTCGAAAACCATGGGGCACTACACCGTGGCGGTGGTGAAGCGGCGCAGGACGCCATTGATCATGCGGCGGCCCTGGTCGTCACTCCAGCGGTTGGCGAGCTCAACGGCCTCGTTGCAGGCGACCGCGGCGGGGGTGCCGAAGTGCTCGAGATCCACCACGGCCAGCCGCAGGATGTCGCGATCGATGCGCGGTAGCCGCGTGAGCCGCCAGCCCTCCATGACCCTGTCGAGGCGGGCGTCGATCGACGACCTCTGACCCAGCACGGCCCCGGCCCGCTCCAGGGCGCCGCGACGCACCTCCTCCTGATCGGAGAGCAGCAACAGACGCGGCAGCTCCAAGCTGGCGGAGAGGCGATTGAGCGCCTGCTCGCCGAGGGTGAGGCCCTCCTGCAGGTGCTGGCGCACCCGGGGAAGTTGCGCCTCTCCGTCGGCCTGCAGCTCGCTGTCGAGCAGCTGCTGCTGGGCCTGCTGCAGCGCTTCGGCGGAGCGGTCGAGGGCCTCGCGCACGTGCTGGGCCAGGCTGGTGAGCGCCCGTTGCAGCAGCGCCTCGAGGGAGGTCTGGGCCAGCGGATCCGGGCCGCCCCCCGCCGAACCGGGCGAGTCTCGATCAGGGATCTGGCCGAGCAGCAGCAGGGCCAGTTCGCGGGAGAGGGTGCGGCTCTGCATCAGGAGGGCTGGGGTGCCCGCAGCTGGGCCAGCAGGCTGGAGAAGCTGCGGTTGGAGGTGGGTTCGCGCTCGTCGGGGCTGACGATGCCGGCGGAGATGATCGTGCGGAAGGCATCCTCGACGCTGAGGTTGATGTCCCGCACAGCGGTTTCAGGCACCACGGCATACCAACCGGTGGTGGGGTTGGGGGCGGTGGGAATGAAGACGCTGAGCATGGTCTCGGCGAAGTCGGCCTGCACTGCGGCGCCGATGGTGCCGGTAACGAAGCCGACGGCATACAGACCCGGCCGGGGATATTCCAGCAGCACCACGCGCCGGAAGCGGTTGGCGTTGCCCTGCAGGAAGGTTTCGAGCAGCTGCTTGAGGGTCTTGTAGACCGATCCGGCCAGGGGAATCCGCAGCAGGGTGCCTTCGCCGAACTCCAGCAGCCAGCGTCCGACGATGTTGCGGGCCATCAAACCGATCAACAGGATGCCGAGCAACGGCACCAGCAACCCCACGCCCAGGTTGATCAGCTCCTGGAGCAGCGGATTGAGCGTGTTGAAGGGGTTGAACTGCTTCGGGATCGAGGTGAGGAACGCCAGGACGAAGCGGCTCACCGTGGTGGCCAGCCAGATCGTGGTGGCGAGCGGAATCACCACCAGCAGACCGGCGATCAGATCATTCTTGAGATCCTGCTGAAGGCGATTGCCCAGCGGCTGATCGGAACTGGTGCTGGAGGGAACCAAAGGGGGGTAGGTCGGATGCCGACCTCCCAAAGGTAACGAGCCGCGGTGCCGCCTCCGCCGACCACCACGGCGGGCAAATTCAAAGGATGCTGCCGAGGCAAAGGATCGTGAAGGCGATGATCAGCACGATCGCGCCGCCGGAAGATCCGAAGCGGCGCTGGGCCAGGGTGATCTTGCTGGTCTGCTCGGCCTGCTTGACCTGGGCCTCCATCTGGTCGAGCTGGCGATCGATGAAGCCGCGGGCCGCCTGCTTCTTCTGGGCGTCGCTGGCACTGGCGGGCACCTGGCCGCTGGCCTCGGCCTGCTTGACCAGCTGCTCCAGCACGGCGGGATCCTGGCTCTGCTGGCGGGCCATCTCCAGCTGGCCCTTCTTGCCGGCCAGCTGCTGCTCCGACTGCTGCTGCAGGAGCTGATCGCCACCGAAGGCGATCGGCAGGCTGGCGGTGAGCAGCACGGCCAGTAATCCGCTCAGGATGCAGACAGTCCAGAGCAGGGGGGAGCGGTCGTTGGAGTGGTCCTCGAGGCGGGAGGAGAACAGCATCAGCAGCAGGCCAACGAGCGCCAGCGGCGCCTGGCTGATCAGGCGCTCGACCACGAGCTGGCGGAAGGGCTCCGCGCCCCAGTCCCACAGCGAGAGAACGGCCAGCATCTGCAGAACCAGCAGCACCAGAAGGGTGATGCCCATCCACCGCAACAGCGGGCTGAAACGCGAGGAAGAAGCGATGGTCACACAGGCAGGCTCATTAAGCCTGGACTGTACCGACCTTCGGTGATTCCGCCCCCCCCCCATGACCTGGCGACGGATACGCCGGAGCTGGCGGCAGCCCTCAAGGCCGAGGCACGGCGGCTGGGCTTCGACCCGGTGGGCCTGGCCGCGGCCTCGGGCAGCGAGCGGCTGCGGCTACGCACGGCGGCCCTGGAGCGCTGGCTGGCCGCCGGCCATCAGGCCTCGATGGGCTGGATGGAGGATCCACGCCGCCGCGAGGTGGAGCGGCTGCTTCCCGGGGTGCGCAGCCTGCTGGCGGTGGCCCTGCCTTATCACGTCCAGGCCCGCCCCCGACCCGGCCGGCTGCGGGTGGCCCGCTACGGCTGGGGCCGCGACTACCACCGGGTGATCGAGAAACGGCTGCGGCAGCTGGGGCGCTGGCTGGAGGAGCGGGCTCCGGGCAGCGAATGGCGGGCCTGCGTGGACAGCGCCCCGCTGCTGGACAAGGCCTGGGCCGAAGAAGCAGGCCTGGGCTGGATCGGCAAGCACGGCAACCTGATCCACCCGCAGCGGGGCTCCTGGCTGCTGCTCGGCCACCTGCTCACCACGCTGGAGCTGCCGCCCGACACCCCCGCCCAACCCCTCTGTGGCCGCTGCAGCCGCTGCATCGATGCCTGCCCCACCGCGGCGATCGTGGAACCCTTCGTGGTGGATGCGCGCCGCTGCATCGCCTTCCACACCATCGAGAACCGCGATCCCACCCTGCCGGCAGCCGTGGCCGAGCTGCTGCAGGGCTGGGTGGCCGGCTGTGACATCTGCCAGGACGTCTGCCCCTGGAATGAACAGCCCCTGGCCAGCTCCGAGGAGGCCGACCTGCAGCCCCGGCCCTGGATGCTGGATCTGCGCGGTCCGGAGGCCCTGGGCTGGAGTGACGCGGAATGGGACGAGCGGCTGCGGGCCTCAGCCCTGCGGCGTATCCGCCCCTGGATGTGGCGGCGCAACATCAGGGCGGCTCTGGATGGCCTCAGCCGATGACATAGGCCTGGGTGAAAGCGCAAGACCTTCCTAGGCTGGGTCGAATCTGTTCTGATCCCGTGGGCCGGCGCCGTTGGCAGCTGTTCTCCTCCCTGCCGCTGGCAGGAGTTCTGCTGCTGGGAACCATCACGCCGGCGAAGGCGCTAGTCCCCTACGTCTACCTGCCCCAGACCAAGGAACTGGAGGGGGCAGGGCTCGGTATCGCCCAGGCGGCGGCCCGGCTGCTGCGGCTCGGCCAGGCCGAGGACGCCGCCCGGCTGGCCGAGCTGACCGTGCGGCTGCTACCCAACGACCCGCGTGGCTGGGTGCTGTTGGCGGAAGCCCAGCTGCGCAGCAACCAGGCCGACAAGGCTCTGGTCGCCCTGGCCCGGGCCAAGCGCCTCGATCCCTCCAACCCGGGCATCTGGTTCGCCGAGGGATCACTGGCCCTGCGCAACGGCAAGCCGGCTGACGCCATCGGCCTGCTGCGCAAGGGACTGCAGCTGGACAGCCGCAATGCCGGCGCCCACTTTGACCTCGGCAACGCCCATCTGCTGTTGAACCGGCCGGGCGAAGCCCTCGCCGCCTTCGAGAAGGCCTCCGGCCTGCGCAAGGACTTCTGGGAAGCCGTGAACAACCAGGGGCTGGTGCTCTACGAGAGCGGCCGCCGCAAGGACGCCATCGAGCGCTGGCGCAAGGTGCTGGCGATCAAGTCGGATGTAGCGGAAACCTCCCTGGCGATGGCTGCGGCCCTGTTTCAGAGCGGGCCCCAGAACCGCGCCGAGGCGGTGAAGCTGGCGGAGAACGCCCTGGCGGAAGACCCCAACTACGTCCTCGACGCCTACCAGAAAGAGCAGCTCTGGGGCGCCCAGCTGCGCGCTGCCACCAAGCAGCTGCTGGCCCTACCCGAGCTGCGGCCGGCCGTGGAGCGGGCCACCGCCAACGCCTCGGGCTCCTCGGGCGGCAACGACGAGTGATGCCGGTGCTGGAACCGGACTCCCACCCGTGACGTCCGGACACCATCTGTAGGCTGAGCCGCGACAGTCGCCCTCTGATCCCAGCACCGGATGGCCGAGGAGCGTCGCGAGGAACCGAACGGCCGACCGGGCGACTCCCGCATCGAGCCGATCGCCCTGCATCAGGAGATGCAGCGCTCCTACCTCGAGTACGCGATGAGCGTGATCGTGGGGCGGGCCTTGCCGGACGTGCGCGACGGCCTCAAGCCGGTGCAGCGACGCATTTTATTCGCGATGCAGGAGCTCGGGCTCACCCCCGACCGGCCCTACCGCAAGTGCGCCCGGGTGGTGGGCGACGTGCTCGGCAAGTACCACCCCCATGGCGACCAGGCCGTCTACGACGCCCTCGTGCGCCTGGTGCAGACCTTCGCCAGCCGCCATCCCTTGCTGGACGGCCACGGCAACTTCGGCTCGGTCGACGACGACCCGCCGGCGGCCATGCGCTACACGGAAACGCGGCTGGCCCCGATCGCCCACGAGGCGATGCTCGATGAGATCGGCAGCGACACGGTCGATTTCGCCCCCAACTTCGATGGCTCCCAGCAGGAGCCCACGGTGCTGCCCGCCCAGCTGCCGTTCCTGCTGCTCAACGGCTGCACCGGCATCGCCGTGGGCATGGCCACCAACATCCCACCCCACAACCTGGGCGAGGTGGTGGACGCCCTGATCGCCCTGATCCGCAAGCCGGAGCTGGATGACGAGAAACTGATGCAGCTGGTGCCGGGCCCCGATTTCCCCACCGGGGGAGAGGTGCTGATCGGCAGCGGCGTACGCGACACCTACCTGCACGGCCGCGGCAGCATCCCGATGCGGGGCGTGGCCCACATCGAGGAAGTGCAGCCCGGCAAGGGCCGGCACCGCCGCGGTGCTGTGGTGATCACCGAGCTGCCCTACCAGCTGAGCAAGGCGGGCTGGATCGAGAAGCTGGCCGAGCAGGTCAACGACGGCAAGATCGGCGGCATCGCCGACATCCGCGACGAAAGCGACCGCGAGGGCATGCGGGTGGTGGTGGAACTGCGCCGCGATGCCAACCCGGAGACGGTGCTGGGCGAACTGCAGCGCCGCACCGCCCTGCAGAGCAACTTCGGCGCGATCCTGCTGGCCCTGGTCCACGGTCAGCCGGTGCAGCTGAGCCTGCGCCGCATGCTGCAGGAGTTCCTGGAATACAGGGAGCTCACCCTGATCCGCCGGACCAGCCATGCCCTGCGGCGTTGCGAGGACCGCCTCGAGGTGGTGGAGGGCCTGATCAAGGCCCTCGACAATCTCAAGTGGGTGATCGAGATGATCAGTGGCGCCGCCGACGCCTCCGCAGCCAAGGCCAGCCTGCAGGTGCACCTCGACCTCAGCGAGCGCCAGGCCGATGCGGTGCTGGCGATGCCGCTGCGCCGGCTCACGGGGCTAGAACAGGCCAGCCTGCGCCAGGAGGCTCAAGAGCTGGAGCTGGAGAGGACCCGGCTGCGACACCTGCTCGATGACCGCAGCGCCCTGCTGGACAAGATGGTGGCGGAGCTGAAAGCCCTGAAGAAGCGCTATGCCACCCCGCGCCGCACCCGTCTGGTGGAGGGCGGCGACGACCTGGTGGCCCAGCGAGCGGCGGCGGTGCGGCCCAACGCCGAACTGCAGCGGCAGCAGGCCTTCGAGGCCCTACCCGGCGAGAGCCGGCTACTGATCCAGGCTGATGGGGCCGTGAAGATCGTGCAGCCCCAGACGCTGGGCCGGCTCCACCTCGACGAGCCGGTGCCCCTGGGCGATCACCCGACACCAGCCCGGTTGATCCTGCCCACCGCGGCACAGCCGCCGGTGCTGGCCTTCAGCGCCGATGGCCGGGTGGCCCTGCTCCGCTGGGAGTTCGCCGCACAGCAGCCGGGCAACCTTGAGCGCTTCCTGCCCGACAGCCTGGGCGGCGCCCGGGTGGTGCAGGTGCTGCCGCTGCCCCGGATCCTGGAGGGGATCAGCCTGGGCCTGCTCAGCAGCGACGGCCGCTTCAAGCGCCTGCCGCTGGAGGATTTCCTCGAGCTCTCCGGCCGGGCCGCCACGGTGCTGAAGCTCAAGGAGGGCGTGGAACTGCAGCGTGTGGTGCCCTGCCGCGAGGACGGCGAACTGCTGGTGGCCAGCAGCACGGGCCGGATGCTGCGCCTGGCGGTGAACGAGGCCAACCTGCCGGTGATGGGCCGCACGGCCCAGGGGCCGATGCTGCTCCGCCTGCTGCCGGGCGAGGTGGTGGTGGGGGCCGCCGCCAGTGGCCAGGGCAGCGTGGTGCTGGCCAGCCGCCGCGGCCAGATCAAGCGCCTGCGGGTGTCCGACCTGCGGCTCTGCCAGCGGGGCGACCTGGGCCAGATCGGCGTGCGCTTCCGCGAGCGCGACGACGCCCTGGTGGATCTGCGCAGCGACGACACTGCCCTGCTCGGCGTGCAACTGGTCGACAACGACAGCCGCAGCGCCCGGCTGCAACTGGCGGATCTCCCCCTGGAGGATGGCAGCGGCGCCGGCCTGCAGCTACCACTCACGGGGCGCGATCAGGTGCAGGGCCTGGTGCCGCTGCTGATCGGCTGAGCTCGAGGCCGGGGATCAGCCGGCCACCAGTCAGCCCTCCGCCAGAACGGCATGCAACCAGGCCTCGATCCGCTGCGTGAACACCGCTGGCCCATGGTGCTGCTCCGCCCAGCGGCGGCAGGCGGACCGATCCAGGACCGCGGCGCGCCGTACCGCCGCCTCCAGGGCCTGGAGGTCATCGGGCGCGGCCAGGGCGCCGTTGTGGCCCTCCAGCACCAGCTCGCCGGGGCCACCGCGGGCATAGGCGGCGATGGGCACCCCACAGGCCATCGCCTCCACCACCACATTGCCGAAGGCCTCGTTCCACTTCGGCGTGTTCAGGAACACCCGACAGAGCCCCAGCTCCGCCTGGAAGCGGTCGGTGGGAAGAAAGCCACGCCAGTCGATCGTGCCGGGCGGCACCGCCCGCTCTACCACCTCGGCATAGGCCCCGTCCTCGCGCAGACCCCAGACCCGCAGGGGCAAGCCCAGGCGGGCGGCCACGCGGGCCGCATCCTCCAGACCCTTCTCGGGCGCGATGCGGCCGGCCCAGCCCAGGGCCGGCTGCACCGCCGCGGCCGGCGGCGGCTGATAGCGGTCGAGATCGAAGCCATTGCCCACCAGCCGCGGCGGGGTGGGCAGGCGGAAATCGGCCGCCTGGGAGGCGGTGTGGAAGGCGAGGCGGCCGGGGCGCCAGTGGGCGACCGCCTCGATCACCTCATCCATGGCCAGAGCCACCGAGCCCATGCTCACCAGGTGGGCCAGGGGCGTGGTGGTGAAGCAGCTGAGCCAGAAGGGCAGCCAGTCGTAGGAGAGGTTAAGGATCAGATCGAAGCAGCTCTGCTGCTCCAAAGCCCGCTGCCAGAGCCGGGGCAGCAGGCCGTCGGCGGGAATCTGCACCGGCGCCTCGCGCGGGCCGTGCTGCCAGCTGGGTTGGGGGGCGCCGGGCTCGCACCAGAGCCGGGCGGCGGCACAGGCGGGCGGCAGCTGCGAGCCCTCCGCGGCCAGCACCGTGACCGCATGCCCCCGGCTCAGCAGACCGGCCACGATCATGGCGCCGGTGTGCTCCACCCCGCCACCACGTCCGCGGCCCAGGGGCCCCACCGGCGTGCTGACCACGAGCAGCCTCATCCCCTCCACAGGCGCCCCGATCTCCTCTGGAGCCAGCATCGCAGCCGCTTAGCGTGAAGGGCCGCCTGCTCGCGGCCTTGCCTGCCACCGTGCCTTCCCTGCCTGCCCTGAATATCGAGGCTTTCCGTGCCGATGCTTTCGCGCTGCGGGAGCAGCTGGCGGCGTTTCTGCAGCTGAGCGCCGCCGAGCTGGAGCGACGCCTGCCCTGCAGCACCGAGGAGCTGGCGGCACTGCACCCAGGCGCCTTCGATCCGGAGCAGGCCGGCAACTTCTACGAGGAGACGGTGGGGGATGGCCATCTGCTGGAGCTGGCGGCCTGGCATCTGGGCAGCCGCGACTACATCGCCGACACTCTGCGGCTGCAGCAGCACGTGGCCCGCGGCCAGCTGCTCGATTTCGGCGGCGGCATCGGCACCCATGCCCTGGCCGCGGCGGCCCTGCCGGCGGTGGAGCGGGTGTGGTTCGTGGATCTGAATCCCCACAACCGCGCCTTCATGACCTGGCGCGCCGAGCGCCTCGGTCTGGCCGAGAAGATCAGCACCTGCCGCGACCTGGACATCGCCGGCCTGCCGGAACACTTCGACACAATCATCTGTCTCGACGTGCTCGAACACGTGCCCGATCCGGCCGCGCAGCTGGAGTTCTTCGCGGATCGGCTCCAGCCCGACGGCACGGCTCTGCTCAACTGGTACTTCTTCAAAGGCTTCCAGGGGGAATACCCCTTCCACTTCGACGATACCGCCCTGGTGGAGGCCTTCTTCCGCACCCTGCAGCGCCGCTTCCTGGAGGTGTTTCACCCCTGGCTGATCACCGCCCGGACCTACCGACCCATGGCCGCGGCCTGAGCCGCCAACCCGGCGGGTTCAAGCATCAGCTTGCTGGCCCGCACCGACGCATCAAGCTCGATCGGGTAGTTGCCATCGAAGCAGGCTGTGCAGAAATGGCTGGAGTGGGACTGGGCCGCCTCCACCATGCCCTCCTTGCTGAGGTAGGCGAGCGAGTCGACCCCAAGGTGCCGCTCAATCTCCTCTAGGGTGAGCCGGGCGGCGATCAGGTGGTCCTGGGTATCGGTGTCGATGCCGTAGAAGCAGGGGTGGGTGACCGGCGGAGAGCTGATGCGCATGTGCACCTCAGTGGCGCCGGCATCGCGCAGGGCCTGCACCAGCTTGCGGCTGGTGGTGCCGCGCACGATCGAGTCGTCGATCACCACCACCCGCTTGCCCGCCAGCACGTCGGGCAGGGGGTTGAGCTTGACGCGGATACCGGCCTCCCGCATCGCCTGAGTGGGCTGGATGAAGGTGCGGCCCACATAGCGGTTCTTGATCAGGCCGTCGCCGAAGGGAATGCCGCTGCGCTGGGAGTAACCGATCGCCGCCGGAATACCGGAATCAGGCACACCGATCACGATGTCGGCCTCAATGGGGGTTTCGCGGGCCAGCACCTCGCCGATGCGCACGCGGTAGCTGTAGAGCGATTCGCCGAAGAAGCGGCTGTCGGGCCGGGCGAAATAGATCATCTCGAAGACGCACAGCTTGGCCGGCTCCTCGCACCAGCGCTGGCGATCGGGACTGGGATCACCGGGGCGGAAGTGGATGATCTCGCCGGGCTCCACATCGCCGTCGAAGTGGGCCCCGATGATGTCGAGGCCGCAGGTCTCGCTGCTGACCACCCACTGGGCCTGCTGCTCCTCGCCGATGTGGCCGAACACCAGGGGCCGGATACCGTGGCCATCCCGCAGGGCGAACAGGCCCTCGGTGGTGCCGATCACCAGGCTGAAGGCGCCGCGACAGCGGGCTGCAGCGGCCCTGATCGCGTGGTTCCAGTCGTGGCCGGCATCAACGGCCTCCTGCAGGGCGAAGGCGATCAGCTCGGAGTCGGTGGTGGAGGTGAACTCCCCCGCCATGTGAGCCAGCGAGGCGCGCAGCTCGGCGGCATTGACCAGGTTGCCGTTGTGGGCCAGGGCGAAGGGGCCAAGGCGGGTGGTGAGCACCACGGGCTGGGCGTTGCAGACCTTGCTGCTGCCGGTGGTGGAGTAGCGGTTGTGGCCGATCGCCAGCTCTCCGGGCATGCGCTCCAGCACCTCCTGGTCAAACACCTGGCTGACCAGGCCCATGTCCTTGTGCAGACGCACCCGGGTGCCCTCGAACACGGCGATGCCTGCCGATTCCTGGCCGCGGTGCTGCAGGGCGTAGAGCCCGAAGTAGGTGAGGTTGGCCACGGCCTGGCCGGCGGCCATCACCGCGAAGACACCGCAGGCCTCCTCGGGCTTGTCGGGGCGTTCGGGCAGGGGCACGGGGCAACGCGGCGACATCGAAGTTGCATCCTGACGCATGGGCTGCTCCGGATTAAGCTCAGTGATCGGGCGGAGGACCGACCTGGCTGAGGCGGCGGGGGATCCCCGCCTCGAAGGCCTGGCGCAGGTCGGCGACAGGGCAATCGAGCAGGAGCGTGTCGGCCCGCACGACCGTGAGGCGATCGCCGGCCTCCACCACGCCGAGGCACTGGGCCGGCACGGGGCTTCCAGCCGCGGCGGCCGCCTCGAGCAACTGCTGCCAGGCCACCGTGTGGAAAGGGGGCACGCTGACCAGCAAGCGGGCGCCGCCCTCGGCGAACAGCAGGCGATCCGGCCGGGCCGCACTGGCGGGCAGCTCCAGGTGGGCGCCGAGGCCGGCGGCCATGCACGCCTCTGCCGCCGCGACCGCCAGGCCGCCGTCGCTGAGATCGTGGGCGGAGGCCACGAGGCCGGCGACGATCGCCTGGCGCAGGAAGGCCTGCACCGTCCGCTCCAGATCCAGATCGGGCCGCGGCGGCCGGCCCGTCAGACGGCCGTGCACCACCTCCAGGTAGCTGCCGGCCGCCAGGCCCACCCGATCATCAGCAGGGCTGGCGCCGCTCTCCAGGGACACGCCGAGCAGCCAGATGGCATCGCCGGGCTCGCGCCAGGCCAGGCCGGTGACCTGGCTCAGATCATGAACCAGGCCCACCATGCCGACCACCGGCGTCGGCTGGATCGGCTGCATGCGGCCATCGGGCAGGCGGGTCTCGTTGTAGAGGGAGACGTTGCCGCCGGTCACCGGGGTAGCAAGAGCCTCACAGGCCGCCGACAGGCCGCGGCAGGCCATCGCCAGCTGCCAGTAACCGATGGGAGTGTCCGGCGAGGGGAAGTTGAGGTTGTCGGTCACGGCCAGGGGCTCGGCGCCGGTGCAACTGAGATTGCGGGCCGCCTCGGCCACCGCCGCCATGCCGCCCCGCTCCGGGTCGAGGGCCACCCAGCGGTTTGGACAGTCGACCACGGCGGCGACACCACGCCGGGCCGGCGCCAGCGAGCCCTCCCCCTGCTGGGGACGCAGCCGCACCACGGCGGCATCGGCGGCGCCGGGGAGCACCACGGTGTTGGCCTGCACCTGGTGGTCGTACTGGCGGTACACCCAGCGCTTGCTGGCGATGGTGGGGTCATCGAGCAGGCGCAGCAGCACATCGCCCCAGGGCAGGGTGCCGCCGGCCAGGGCCACCCCGGCGGCGCTAGCCGGCGGCAGCTCCGCCTCGCTCCAGCACCAGTGGTCCTGGATCTCGGCCGGCGGCTCGGCGAGCAGCTCGTGGTGGTTGATCGGCGTGTCCTCGGCCAGGGCGCTGGCCGGCACCTCGGCCGCCACCGCCCCGTGCTGCAGCACCCGCACCACGTTCTCCTCCAGCACCCGACCCACCACCGCCGCCTGGAGCCCCCAGCGGCGGAAGCGCGCCATCAGCGCTTCCTCCCGACCCGGCTTGACCACAAACAGCATGCGCTCCTGGGACTCACTCAAAAGGAACTCGTAGGCCGTCATGCCGGCCTCCCGGGCCGGCACGCGATCGAGATCGAGCTCGATGCCCAGCCCCCCCTTGGCCGCCATCTCCGAACAGCTGCAGGTGAGTCCGGCGGCGCCCATGTCCTGGGCGGCCACCACGTCACCGCTCTGGAAGGCCTCCAGGCAGGCCTCGATCAGGCCCTTCTCCAGAAAGGGGTCGCCGACCTGCACGGCGGGGCGGTCGTCAAGGGAGGCCTCAGTGAGCTCGGCGGAGGCGAAGCTGGCGCCGCCCATGCCGTCCCGGCCGGTGGTGCTGCCCACATAGACCACCGGATAGCCCACCCCCTCGGCGCCGGAACAGACGATCTGCTCGGTTTCCATCAGACCCAGGGCCATGGCGTTGACCAGGGGGTTGCCGGCGTAGCTGGGGTCGAAGGCCACCTCGCCGCCCACGGTGGGCACCCCCACGCAGTTGCCGTAGTGGGCGATACCGGCCACCACCCCCTCCATCAGGCCGATGTTGCGGTCGTCATCGAGCGGCCCGAAGCGCAGGGCGTTGAGCAGGGCGATCGGCCGGGCCCCCATCGTGAAGATGTCGCGCAGGATGCCGCCCACACCGGTAGCCGCCCCCTGGAAGGGCTCCACCGCCGAGGGGTGGTTGTGGCTCTCGATCTTGAAGGCCAACCGCTGGCCCTCGCCCAGATCCACCACCCCGGCGTTCTCACCGGGACCCACCAGGATGCGAGGCCCGCTGGTGGGGAACTGGCTGAGCAGCGGCCGGGAATTGCGGTAGCAGCAGTGCTCCGACCACATCACGCCGAACATGCCGAGCTCGGCCCGATTGGGGGCACGGCCGAGGCGCCGCACGATCTCCTCGTAGTCGGCTTGGCTGAGGCCCTCCTTCTTCAGGGCGTCCGGAAGGGAGAACAAGGGGCTGGAGGAGCTGGCCAACGGACGCTGCCGCAACACCCTCCCAGTATCAGATCCAAGGATCATCGACCTGGTCGCGGCCGCGGTAGCGGTCGCGAGGGCGGGGATCGCGGTCCTCCGGTCCCTCCAGTCCGGGCCAGTCGTCGAGGGGATCCGGCCGATCAACATCCGCGCGATCACGAGTCTGCCGATCCAACCCGTCCCGCTGCCGCTCGTCGTCATCGCGGTAGGAGCGCAGCGGCTCCTCCCAGGGGGGCTCCTCGAGCCAGCCCTCCAGCCGCTCTTCGAAGCGGCCGCTGGCCTGCTGGAACTGGTCGCGCAGCCGCGAGGTCTCCTCGCCCATCTGATCGCGCCAGCGGCGCGAGTAGCGCAAGAACTCCTGACGCACGCTGGCCCTGGCCAGGGGCAGGTCGTCCAGCCCCACCAGGGCGGTGAACACCCGGCCGGGCTGCTGGTCGAGGATGCGGTCGGGGCTGAGCCGCCAGCGGCTGCTGCCGGGCAGGCGGGGATCGCTGCGCGAGACCAGGTAGTGGCGGATGCGGCCGCTGCGCAGCTCCACGGCGGCATCGGCGACGCTGCCGAGGGGCTCATCGCCGGCGCCGCTGAGCAGAGCACCGATCAGGGTGGGCAGGCGCTCCAGGGTGGCGACGTCGGTTTCGGAGGGTTCGCCCTGCACGAAGGCCTCCTGCTCGCCGAGGCCGCGCAGCTGATCCAGCCGCCAGACCAGCCGGCGCTGCGAGAGGGCGGAGGGGCGGCTCACCCAGCCGAGCAGGCGATGCACCGGCGGATGCATCCAACCGAGAAGGCCACCGCCGTGCTCCAGGCCCTGATCACAGCGCACGCGCCGCCGCAGCAGGTCGCTCAGCAGCAGCTGCTCGGGGAGAGTCAACGGCTCAGCTGCGGATCTGAACCGGCATCACCAGGTAGGTGAAGGCCGCGTCCTCCCCCACCGGCTCCAGCACCGCCGGCGTGGTGGCGGCATTGCACTGAAGGGCCACCTGATCGGAGCCCATCACCTTGAGGCCGTCGAGCAGATAGCGCACGTTGAAGGCGATCTCGATCGCCTCCCCGGTGAGCTCGGCTGCCAGGGCCTCGGAACCGCTACCCACGTCCTGGGCGTCGGCGCGGAGGATCACTTTGCCGCTGTCCGGATCGCTGCTGAGCTTGACGACATTGTTGTGCTGATCAGCCAGCACCGCCACCCGCTCGAGGGCCGAGACAAAGCCGCGGCGGTCGAGCACGAGGCGGCGATTGAAGGACTCCGGGATCAGCTGGCGGTAGTTGGGGTAGGTGCCGTCGAGGCTGCGGCTGGTGAGCACCTGATCGGCCCAGAGGAACACCACCTGGCCGCGCTCGCAGAACAGGCTGAGCGGCTCGCTCGACGGCCGGCCGGACAGCAGGCGCTCCAGTTCCCGCAGCGAGCGGGCCGGCACGGTGACGGCAAAGGGCTCGCCCCCCGCCGCAGCGCTTTCGCCGGCGCTATTGGCCAGGCGCAGCACCGCCAGGCGGTGGCCATCGGTGGCGGCGCACTCGAGGCCCGCGCCGTCGAGGCTCAGGTGCACGCCTGTGAGCAGCTGCTTGGCCTCGTCGCCACTGCTGGCGAACAGGGTGGCGCGCAGACCCTTGACCAGGGCCTCGGCGTCGAGGCGGATCGGCGTGCCGCTCTGCACCAGCGGCAGGTCGGGGAAGTCATCGGCGGGCATGCCCCGCATCTGGTAGCTGCCCGAAAGGCTGGTGAGCTCCACGAGCTCCTCGGCCTCGCCGCAGCTGAGCGTGATCGGGCTGTCCGCCGAGAGGCGGCTGACGATCTCGCCGAACAGACGCGCCGGCAAGGTGATGGCGCCGCTGGTCTCGACGGCGGCCGGCAGGCTGGTCTGGATACCGAGGCTGAGATCGAAACCGGTCAGGCTGAGCCGACCCGTGGCCGCATCGGCGGTGAGCAGCACGTTGGCCAGCACCGGATGGGTGGGGCGTCCGGCCACCGCGCGGCTGACCAGCTGAAGGCTGGTGCTGAGTTCAGCCTGGGAGCAGACCAGCTTCATGGGCGGGGTCCTGGAGAGCGCAGGGCTTCGGGTAAGAGGGCCCACGGTTTCACAGGCCGTGCGAAAGCGCAACGTCGGGTGACCGGCGGGCAGGGTTGACCCAGATTCCCTGGCCTCTCCTCTCTTGGATTAAGGATTGAAGTCTTAAGCCTTAAATCTTTGTCGTCGTAGGGGCCGGGGAAAACGGGTAAAGGGGCCGTAACCCCTGGCCAGTGCAGGGGGGAAGGGCAACCTGCCCTGGGGAATGGCGCCGCCGTCTGGGGAAAGGGCGACCGCTTTCCACCGTTTCCCGGTCCTGGGGAAAAGCCAGCGCTGCCGATTGGCTCCGCAACGGTCTGGTGCTCCCCCGGTCAGCGGCGGTTTTCCCCAGGCCTACCGCAGACGCTTTGCCGCCTGGGCGAACGCCTCTCGTCAGAACCCCATCACCTGGGCCACCACATCGGTGTCGGGGGGTAGGCCGGTGTGGAACTTGGAGTCGTTGTGCTCGATCGCCGTGGTGGGGTCCTTGAGACCGTTGCCGGTGAGCACGCACACCACCGTGGCGCCGGCAGGCACCTCCTCGCGGCGCTTCAGCAGACCCGCCACGGAGGCGGCGCTGGCGGGTTCGCAGAACACCCCTTCGCCGCTGCCCAGCAGCTTGTAGGCCTCGATGATCTCCGCATCGGTGACGGCCATGAAGGCGCCGTTGCTCTCCGCCTCCACCACCAGGGCCTTGTCCCGGTTCACCGGGTTGCCGATGCGGATCGCTGTGGCGATGGTGTCGGGCTGCTCGACCACATGACCCAACACCATCGGCGCCGAGCCGGCGGCCTGGAAGCCCATCATCCGCGGCAGGCGCCGGCAGCGGCCTGCGGCGCGGTAGTTGTTGAAGCCCATCCAGTAGGCGCTGATGTTGCCGGCGTTGCCCACCGGGATGCAGAGCCAGTCGGGGGCCTCACCGAGGGCATCGACCACCTCGAAGGCGGCGGTCTTCTGGCCCTGCAGGCGGTAGGGATTGAGGGAGTTGACCAGGGTGACCGGGTGGCGCTCCGACACCTCGCGCACGATCGCCAGGGCCCGGTCGAAGTTCCCCTGCACCGCCAGCACCTCGGCGCCGTAGAGCAGGGCCTGGGCAAGCTTGCCCTGGGCCACGTAGCCGTCGGGGATCAGCACGAAGGCGCGCATGCCGCCGCGGCGGGCATAGGCGGCGGCGGCGGCGGAGGTGTTGCCCGTGCTGGCGCAGATCACCGCCTCAGAGCCGGCCTCCTTCGCCTTGCTGATCGCCATCGTCATCCCCCGGTCCTTGAAGGAGCCGGTGGGGTTGAGGCCGTCGTACTTCAGGTAGACCTTGACGCCGCGGCCGATGCGCTCGGCGATCACCGGCGCCGGGATCAGCGGCGTGGCACCTTCGTGCAGCGTGATCACTGGCGTGGCGTCGGAGACCGGCAGCCAGGAGCGGTAGGCCTCGATCAGCCCCGGCCAGTCCTGCATCGTGGGGCCCTGGCCCAGGCGACGCAGAGCTTGCAGCAGGGACACGGTATTGGGGGGGGCGCTGAGGCGAATCTACGCCTCGGCTTTCGGCCTTCAGGGGGTTGCGATGCGCGCCGCGTCCTTCGGTGGTGCGGTCTGCTCGAGGGTCGGCCCGGCGGTCGGGGCCGGCGCTGCGCCCTCCGAGCGGGTGCTGACCGACTCGCCGCGCAGCCCGTCGAGAGGGGAGTCGGAGAAGAAGCGCACCAGTTCGGAGATTGAGCTGGCCTTGCTCATCAGCGCCATCAGGGCCGGCAGGCTCACCGCCAGCTCCTGGGTGGGATAGGCCCTCAGGAAGGAGAGGGCCGAGAGGCTGCCCTTGTTGTCGGCAATGCCGAGCACCACCGCTGAGCGCAGGGCCTGCAGGCCCACCTTCGAGGCATTGAGTGGATAGACGATCTCGGCGATGCGGTCGAGGATGGCCTCACCGATGCGGGTGTTGAGCAGGCGGCTCACCAGTACCACCGGCAGATTCATCTGTTGGTTGAGCAGCCCGGCGAGCTGCTTGGGGTCTTGTCTGGAGAGCCTCATCACGTCACCGAGCAGGCCGCGGGCCCGGCCGGTTTCTGCCAGATACTCCAGGTCGGTGACGGGAATCGAGCGGCGGAAAGCGCCGCTCACGAACACGATGTTCTGGGCTGCCTGGACGGCGGGGGCGCTCCAGCCGAGTCCCAGCCCCAGCCCGAGCGCCGCCGCCAGCAGCCGTTGCCGTTGTGCCAAGGAGATCACCGGGAAGGGAAAACGAATCTAGGGCCCACGCCCGGGGGTGCTCCCAGGCGGAAGACCGGTCTCAGGCCGAGGCTGAGTCTCAGGCCGAGGCCATGCTGACGCTGCGCTTCACCTCGGGGGTGACCAGCACATCGCGCAGCAGCCGCACCACGCCCCGTTCGGCCAGGCCGCGGGCGACGTCCAGGCCCATGCGGCGCAGATCGGGTTCGCCCAGCACCCGGGGCAGACGGCGCAGCAGAAGCTGCGGTTCGAAGCCCGGCAGGTCCTGCAGGATCAGCACCAGTTGACGTACCGGCTCCAGGTCGAGTAGGGGGCCGGCAGCGCTGTCGTCGGCGATTGCCGCGCGCTCGCGCAGGCCGGGGGGCTGCAACGGCCGCGGCAGCCGCCGCCCCAGCCGCAGGGTGGTGCGCCAGGCGAGGGAGTCCATCCGCTCCACCACGGCATCCACCAGCTGCTGGCGTAGCAGGCCGCCGTTGGGGGAGAACAAGAAGTCGAGCACCTGATCGAGCAGGCCCTCGAGGTCGAGCTGCTCCTGCAGCGAGGCGCTGCCGATCAGGTTCTCCAGCCGCCGCCAGCGGAAATCCTCGCCGTCGAACAGCATCTCGTGCAGGCTGCGGCGCAGGGAGGGATCGGGATCCTCCATCAGGCGGCGGGCGAAATAGGGGTAGGCGGCGCCGAGGATCTTGAAGTCGGGGTCGACGCTGAGCGCGATGCCCTCGAGGGTGACCAGCGAGCGGATGATCAGGGCGTAGTAGGGCGGCACTCGGAACGGGAACTTGTACATCACGCCGGAGAGGTCGTCGGTGACGGCCTTGAAGTCCATGCGGCTCACCCCCATCTCCAGGGCCTGGCCGAAGACGCCCTCGAAGGCGGGCACGATGGGCTCAAGGTCCACCTCCTCTCCGAGGAAGCCCAGTGCCACGAAGTCCTTGGAGAGGGCGCCGAAGTTGCGGTTGACCAGGTGCACCACCGCCTGGATCAGGCCGGTGCGCGACTCGCGAGTCACCTCGCTCATCATGCCGAAATCGAGGTAGGCGAGGCGGCCGTCCTGCAGGGCCAGCAGGTTGCCGGGGTGGGGATCGGCGTGGAAGAAGCCGTGCTCCAGCAGCTGCTGCAGGCTGCAATTCACCCCCACCTGCACCATATCGTCGGGGTCGACACCCAGCTGCCGCACCGCTTCGAGGTTGGTGAGTTTGACGCCGTCGATCCACTCCATCGTCAGCACGCGGCGGCTGGTGGCCTCGTGGAAGATGCGCGGCACGGCGATGCGCTTGTTGTGGCTGTGCAGGGCGGCGAACTGTTCGGCGTTGGCGGCCTCGTTGAGGTAGTCCATCTCCTCGAACACCCGCTTGCCCAGCTCATCGATCAGGGCCACCAGATCGCTGCGGATCAGCCCGACATTGCTGTTCAGCCAGGCGGCGATGTTGCGTACGATGTAGAGGTCGAGAGTGATCTGCTCGCGCAGACCTGGGCGCTGCACCTTCACTGCTACGCGCTGGCCGCCCTTGAGCACGCCCTTGTGCACCTGGCCCAGCGAGGCGGCGGAGATCGGCTCGCGGTCGAGCTGTGCATAGATGGCGCTCACCGGGGCGCCGAGGTCGTCCTCGATGCAGGCCATGGCCAGGGCGCTGTCAAAGCCCGGCAGTTGGTCCTGCAGCTGGGCCAGCTCCTCCAGCAGCAGTGGCGGCACGATGTCCGGCCGGGTGGAGAGCGCCTGACCCGCCTTGATGAAGGCCGGCCCGAGGGCGGCCAGCAGCTCGGCGCACTCGCGGGCGCGGCGGCGGGCGCGCTCCTTGAGCTTCAGCTGGCCGGTGAACCAGTCGACCCCCACCGCCAGCAGATAGAGCCCGATCGGCACCAGCGTCTGCCAGAGACGCCGTACCAGTCGCTGCGGATGGCCGGCATAAATTCGGGTGATGGCGGCCGGGTCGTAGCGCAGCAGGCCGGCGGCCTCGAGAAAGTCGCCCAGCTCGGCGTTGCCCAGCTGGACCTCGGCTAGTTGGACTTCGGCCAGTTGGACCTCGGCCGGGACGCTGGCGTCGGTCGGGGTGGCGCTGGGGGAAGGGGGCATGGCCGCGGGGGTGATCCTGCTTTGGATCCGTCCCCTCTTCTAAACGAAAGACTCAGCCGCTACGGTCGGCCCACACACCGAACCGATCACCGGAGGCTGGGGTGCTCACGGGTCTGAGCCTCGAGAACATCGCCCTGATCGAGCGTCTCGATCTGGCCTTCGCCGCCGGCTTCACAGTGCTCACCGGCGAGACCGGTGCGGGCAAGTCGATTCTTCTCGACGCCCTCGATGCCCTGCTCGGGGGCGCCCAGGGAGGCCAGGGGGCGCGGCTGCTGCGCCGCGGCTGCAGCAGGGGCCGCATCGAGGCCAGCTTCCGGCTCACGCCTCCCGTGCGCGCCTGGCTGCAGGAGCAGGAGCTGGAGGCCGAGGAGGAGGAGGAGCTGCTGCTCAGCCGCGACTGGCGGCTGCAGGAGGAGCGGCTCAGCAGCCGCCACAGGCTCAACGGCGTCGTCATCAGCCGGGCCCAGGTGCTGGAGCTGCGCCCGCTGCTGCTCGATCTCACCGTGCAGGGCCAGACCCAGCAGCTGGCCCGCCCCGGGCAGCAGCGCCGCTGGCTCGATCGCTTCGCCGGCGATCCGCAGCTGCCGCTGCTGGCGACGACCCGTAAGGCCTGGCACCAGTGGAAGCAGGCGGCGGCGGCCCTTGAGGAGGCCCGGGCCGATGCGGAGCGGCTGGTGCAGGAGCGCCAGAGCCAGGAGCAGCTGCTGGAGGATCTTGAGGGCGCCGGCCTGGAGGATCCCGGCGAGCGTCAACGGCTGCAGATCGAGCAAGACCGGCTCGCCCACGGCGTGCGCCTGCAGGAGGGGGTCATGACCCTGCTGGGCCGCCTGGTGGAGGGGGCGGAGGCGGCTCCCTCGGTGCTCGACCACCTGGCGGCTTGCGAGCAGGAGTTGCAGCAGATGGAGGGCTGCGATGCCAGCGTGGCGCCGCTGCGGGAGGCCTGCAGCGACGGGCTGGCGGCCCTGCAGGACCTGGCCCGCGACCTCGACCGCTACGGCGCCGCGTTGGAGAGCGATCCCGAGAGCCTCGCCGCGCTGCAGGAGCGTATGGCCCAGCTGAAGGCGCTGGAGCGGCGCCACGGCCAGGAGCTGCCCGTCCTGATCGCTTGGCGCGACCGCCTGCGGCAGCAGCTGGCCCCCGGTGGCGTCGAGGCCTCCCTGGCGGCGCTGGAGCAGCAGGAGGAGGAGGCCCGGCGTGAGCGCGACCGTCACAATGCCAGCCTGCGGCAGGCTCGCAGCGGGGCGGCGCGGGCCCTGGAGGAGCAGCTGATGGCGGCGTTGCGGCCAATGGGCCTGGCCAACGTGCGCTTCGCCGTGGCGATCGAGCCGGCTGAACCAGGCGAGGAGGGGGCCGATGCGGTGCGGTTTCTTTTCTCCGCCAACCCCGGCCAGCCCCTGGCCCCGTTGGCGGAGGTGGCCTCAGGCGGCGAGATGAGCCGCTTTCTGCTCGCCCTAAAGACTTGCCTGGCCAGCGCCGACCCCCACGTCACCCTGCTGTTCGACGAGATCGATACGGGTGTCAGTGGCCGGGTGAGTGGCGCCATGGCCGAACTGCTGCGCCGCCTGGCCGAGCGCCGTCAGGTGTTTTGCGTCACCCACCAGCCCCTGGTGGCCGCCGCGGCCGACCACCACTTCCGCGTTTCCAAGCAGGTGCAGGACGGTCTGACCCACACGCGAGTGTCCCAACTGCGGGACACTCGCGAGCGGCAGGCGGAACTGGCGGAACTGGCCGGCGGCGACTCCGGCGAGGCGCAGAGCTATGCCGCCAGCCTGCTGGAGCAGGCCCGGCCTGACGCCGCCGCCTGATCGGGCTACCGTTCGCCCATCCCCCCGTATCCCTGATCGTGCGCCGCCTCCCCTCCACCCTGCTGCTGGCCACTGCCCTGGTGGGTGTGCTGTTCACCGCCGTGGGCGGCGCCTCCGCCTGCGAGAAGCATCTGGATGGCCACCAGAACGGGTCGGACAGCAGCGCCGAAGCGGCGACGAAGTAAGCCGGCTGCAACCTGCTGAGGCCCCAGCCCACGTTTGAGGCCCTGAGCACTTCGTAGACTCAGAGGCTGCCGTAGGCCGTCCATGCCCCGTGCCACCCCTGCCAACGGCACGAGCAAGCGCACCCTGCAGAGCACCGTGGCCGAGAAGGCCGCCCTGCAGACCCTCACGGGCGGCAACCTCGAGGACGTCATCCGGGTGCGCGGGGCGCGCCAGCACAACCTGCGCAACGTCGACCTGACGATTCCGCGCAACCGCCTGGTGGTCTTCACCGGGGTGAGCGGCAGCGGCAAGAGCTCACTGGCCTTCGACACGATCTTCGCCGAGGGTCAGCGCCGCTACGTCGAGAGCCTCTCGGCCTACGCCCGCCAGTTCCTCGGCCAGGTCGACAAGCCCGATGTCGACGCGATCGAGGGGCTGTCGCCGGCGATCTCGATCGATCAGAAATCCACCAGTCACAACCCCCGCTCCACCGTTGGGACCGTCACCGAGATTCAGGATTACCTGCGTCTCCTCTACGGCCGCGCCGGCGAGCCCCACTGCCCCCAGTGCGAGCGCTCGATCCGCCCGCAGACCATCGACGAGATGGTGGACCAGATCCTCACCCTGCCCGAGGGCATCCGCTACCAGCTGCTTGCTCCGGTGGTGCGCGGCAAGAAGGGCACCCACGTCAAGCTGCTCTCCGGCCTGGTGGCCGAGGGCTTCGCCCGGGTTCGCATCAATCGCGAGGTGCGCGAGCTGGCCGACAACATCGAGCTCGACAAGAACCACAGCCACGACATCGAGGTCGTGGTCGATCGCCTGGTGGCCCGCGAAGGGGTGCAGGAGCGTCTCACCGATTCGCTGCGCACCGCCCTCAAGCGCGGCGAGGGCCTGGCCCTTGTGGAGGTGGTGCCCAAGACCGGCGAGGAGCTGCCGGAGGGGGTGGAGCGGGAGCGGCTCTACTCGGAGAACTTCGCCTGCCCTGAGCACGGTGCGGTGATGGAGGAGCTCTCGCCGCGGCTGTTCTCCTTCAACAGCCCCTACGGCGCCTGTCCCGACTGCCACGGCATCGGCCACCTGCGCCAGTTCACCCGCGAGCGGGTGGTGCCCGATCCGGCGCTGCCGGTTTACGCGGCGATCGCCCCCTGGAGCGACAAGGACAACTCCTATTACTTCTCGCTGCTGTACTCGGTGGGCGAGGCCTTCGGCTTCGAGCTCAAGACCCCCTGGAACCAGCTCAGCGAGGAGCAGCGCCAGGTGCTGCTGAGCGGCAGCAAGGAGCCGATCTCCATCCAGGCCGACAGCCGCTACCGCAAGAGCCAGACCTACGTGCGGCCCTTTGAGGGGATCCTGCCGATCCTGGAGCGGCAGCTGCGCGATGCCAGCGGCGAGTCGATCCGCCAGAAGCTGGAGAAGTACCTCGAGCTGGTGCCCTGCTCCAGCTGCCGCGGCCTGCGGCTGCGGCCCGAGGCGCTGGCCGTGAAGGTGGGCCCTTACACGATTGATGAGCTCACGGCGGTGAGTGTGGCCGAGAGCCTGGCGCGCATCGAAGCGCTGATGGGGGTGGGGGACAGCGAGGCGCAGGGGCCGCTGCTCACGCCCCGCCAGATCCAGATCGGCGACCTGGTGCTGCGCGAGATCCGCATGCGCCTGAAGTTCCTGCTGGATGTGGGCCTCGACTACCTCAGCCTCGATCGGCCGGCCATGACGCTCTCCGGCGGCGAGGCCCAGCGCATCCGGCTGGCCACCCAGATCGGCGCGGGCCTCACCGGCGTGCTCTACGTGCTCGATGAACCGAGCATCGGCCTGCACCAGCGCGACAACGACCGCCTGCTGGCCACCCTGGTCAAGTTGCGCGATCTGGGCAACACCCTGATCGTCGTCGAGCACGACGAGGACACGATCCGCGCCGCCGATCACCTCGTCGACATCGGTCCCGGCGCCGGCGTGCACGGCGGCCACATCGTGGCCGAGGGGTCGCTGGCCAACCTGCTGGCGGCGGAGGACTCACTCACCGGCGCCTACCTGAGCGGCCGCCGCGCCATCCCCACTCCGGCCCAGCGGCGCGATGCCGGCAGCCGGCGGGTGACGCTGGTGAACTGCCATCGCAACAACCTGCAGGCGATCGATGTGGCGATCCCGCTGGGGCGCCTGGTCTGCGTCACCGGGGTGAGCGGCAGCGGCAAGAGCACGCTGGTGAACGAACTGCTGCACCCCGCGCTGGAGCACAAGCTGGGCATGAAGGTGCCGTTCCCCGCGGGGCTGGAGGATCTGCGCGGCATCAAGGCGATCGACAAGGTGATCGTGATTGATCAATCGCCGATCGGCCGGACGCCCCGCTCCAACCCGGCCACCTACACCGGCGCCTTTGATCCGATCCGCCAGGTGTTCGCCGCCACGGTGGAGGCCAAGGCGCGCGGCTACCAGGTGGGTCAGTTCAGCTTCAACGTCAAGGGTGGCCGCTGTGAGGCCTGCGGCGGCCAGGGCGTGAATGTGATCGAGATGAACTTCCTGCCGGATGTGTATGTGCAGTGCGATGTCTGCAAGGGGGCCCGCTACAACCGCGAGACGCTGCAGGTCACGTACAAGGGCCACACGATCGCCGATGTGCTGGAGATGACGGTGGAGCAGGCTGCCGATGTGTTCTCCGCCATCCCCCAGGCGGCCGACCGGCTGCGCACCCTGGTGGATGTGGGGCTGGGCTACATCAAGTTGGGCCAGCCGGCCCCCACCCTCTCCGGCGGTGAGGCGCAGCGGGTGAAGCTCGCCACCGAGCTCTCGAAGCGGGCCACCGGCAAGACTCTCTACCTGATCGACGAGCCCACCACCGGCCTGAGCTTCTACGACGTCCACAAGCTGATGGACGTGATGCAGCGGCTGGTGGACAAGGGCAACTCGATCCTGGTGATCGAGCACAACCTCGACGTGATCCGCTGCGCCGACTGGATCATCGACCTGGGCCCCGAGGGCGGCAACAAGGGCGGCGAGATCGTCGCCATCGGCACCCCGGAGGAGGTGGCCGCACACCCCACCAGCCACACGGGGCGCTACCTCAAGCAGGTGCTGCTGCAGCACCCACCAGAGCCGTTGACCCCACATGAATGAGTCCGGGCCTATGGATCCCTATGGGTGGAATGAGGCGGCGCCCCATACCGATGCCTACATCAATGGCAAGATCGTTGATCTGATTGCCGGTCTGAGCCCGCAACGCGTCTGCGATGTTGGCTGCGGCAATGGGGTGCTGCTGGCTCAAATCAACCAGAAAGTCTCCGCATCTCTTTGTGGGGTTGAGCAAGATGCGATCGGCGCCGGATTGGCAACGGCCCGATGCCCATCCGCTGAGATTCATAACCTGTCCATCGAGGATGGCCCTGGCCAAGCTTTACCGCCAGGCTCTTTTGATGTTGTGGTGTCCACAGAGGTGATTGAGCATCTGTTCAGGCCCGAGTCGCTTATCACCTTCTCCCATGACATTCTGTGCGATGGTGGTCACCTCATTCTCAGCACGCCTTATCACGGATATCTGAAAAATTTGGCGATCGCATTAGCTGGTGGCTGGGATAAACATTTTACTGTTGATTGGAACGGCGGCCATATTAAGTTCTTCAGTCGCCGCACACTGTCGTCGCTTTTGGAGAGCAACGGTTTTGAGGTTGTTGGGTTTTATGGGGTGGGAAGAATGCCTTACCTTTGGAAAAGTATG
>CAIRWM010000053.1 GCA_903882285.1 uncultured cyanobacterium | reverse complement strand
GGCTCAGACCACCCATACCAAGTGGCCCCTGGCCACCGCCCTGGCCGGTCCTTCGCGAGCGGCTTCCGGCTTTTCGCGCGCTCTGGGCATTCGAGCTTCCCCTCGCTGCCGCCAACGAGGGGCTCACCGACCTGCTGCCCTTCAACGGTCAAGCCGGACCGGCTGTAATTCCTGCTGGTTTGTTGGGACTGATCCGCGTATGTGAAGCTCCGGCGCTTTGGTGGATCGTCTGGTCTTGCTGCCAACGCTCGACCCGGCCGTTTCCCCCCTGCAGCCCCTTCAGCAATGGGTCCTGCAGGCTGCTGGCCTGACGACGAAGAACTGGGAAGGTCTCGCCCGTGACCCGCCGCTGTCGGATGGACGACCGACACTGCTGCTGATCAGCGATGACAATTTCATTCCACTGCAGACGAGCCGCCTGGCCCGCATCACCCCCCGCTGCCCAGCGCCCCGATGACCCTCCACCGCCGCCAGTTCCTGGTACTGCTCGGTTTGAGCGGTGGAGCCCTTGTGGCACCAGGACTGGCCACATCCGCATCGGCCACTGCGCCCCGCGCCGCCGCCATGCCCTTCGAGCCGGTGCTGGCCCCCCTGCCTCTGGCCACCGACGGCCTGACGGCCGAACAGCAGCGGAGTCGCTACGGCCGCTATGCCCTGGAGGATCGGCTGGTGGTGCCGGAGGGCTTCCGCTCAGACCTGCTGCTGGCCTGGGGGGATCCCCTCGGCGACAGCCGGGTGGGCTACAACAACGACTACCTTGCCCTCATCCCCCGGGGGCCAGGTAAGGCCCTCCTTACCATCAACTTCGAGTACATCAGTGAACGCCCCTGGTTGGAGGGGTTCGCTGATGTGGTGGGCCAGCCCCTGCCCTTTTCTGAGCTGGTCGACGCCCTCCAGCCCCTGGGTGGGCAGATCGACTGCACGGCCCTGGCGGCGGCGGACCCCCTCTGGCCCCTGCTGCGCGGCGTGGTGGACCAGGCGATGACCGACCTCGGCATCGGCGTGGCCAGCCTGACAGCGGCTCCAGGCGGCGGCTGGGTGCGCTCCCCCGGCCCACTCGATCGTCGGATCACCGGCCTGAGCGGCCTGAGCAGGCCGGAGCAGCGCCTCAAGGTGAGCGGACCCGCCGCAGCCGTCTTCCGCCGCCGTCAGCGGCTCGGCTACGACGACGGCCTCGCGGACCGAGTGATCGGCACTTTCGCCAACTGTGCAGGCGGTACCACCCCCTGGGGCACGGTGCTGAGCGCCGAGGAGAACTTCCAGAGTTACGTCTGTGAGCCGGTGTATGCCGATGGCAGCTCCCAGCACCCCCGCGAGCGGCCCCTGGTCTGCCGGCAGGGCGATCTGGAAGGCCTGGGCAACGTCTATGGGCTGGCCGGCAACAAGTACGGCTGGATGGTGGAGATCGATCCGGCCGATCCCGCCGACCCCGGCACTAAACACACCGCCCTCGGCCGTTTCCGCCATGAGGCGGTGGCTGTGCGGGCCGTGGCGGACCAGCCGCTGGTGGTGTATTCCGGTTGCGATCGCCGCGGCGGCCACCTCTACCGCTTCGTGAGTGCCGGGCGGGTGAAGGATCCGCGCGACACGCGCAATTCCGCCCTGTTCGGCCAGGGGCGGCTGGAGGTGGCCCGGCTCTCGGCCGATGGGAGCGGCCGCTGGATTCCGCTGCTGCCCTCCACGCCGCTCGACCCTTTCCTGCCCTCGAGTTTCGGTGCCGCCGGCCTGTCGGTGCCTGTGATGCTGCCCAACCCCGACCGGCTCCAAGCCGGCGGTGTCACCTTCATGGCCGACGCGGAGGTGGAGGCCTATGCAAAGCGCTTCCCCAGCCTGGCCGCCCTGTACCCCGGCGGCGGAGAGGAGCAACTCGGTGCCATCTTGATCGACGCCCACCTGGCCGCCAACGCGGTGGGCGCCACCCCGACGGCCCGGCCGGAGGACACCGATCTCGATCCGCTCACGGGCGACCTGTTGATCGCCTTCACCTCCGGCAGCCCCGACGCCGAAGGTGGCGCCGACCCGGCGATATTCCAGGGACCCGGCGGCGAGGCGAGCTGGCCCCATGGCTTTGTGATGCGGCTGAGTGAAACGGGGCCAGTCGGTGAAGGGCGGTTCCGCTGGCGGATGGTGGCCACCGGTGGCGAACCCTGGGCCGGCGGCCTGGGCTTCACCAATCCCGACAACCTCGCCCTCGATCGTGCCGGCAACCTCTGGATGGTGACCGACAGAAGCAGTAGTTCGTCAGCCACCGATCTGTTCGGCAACAACGGCTGCTGGCTGCTCCCCCGTCAGGGCGTCGCCGAAGGTGAAGCCCTCTGCTTCGCCATCGGGCCCAACGAATGCGAACTGTGCGGCCTCGCTCTCGATCCGGCCGAGCGCAGCCTGCTGCTGGCCGTCCAGCACCCAGGGGAAGCCAACGGCACCCACCGGACCGGCATGGAGGAGTTTCAGGCCTTCAACCTCGTCGATCGCGCCGGCGGCCGCTTCTCCCAGCTGCGCCAGGTGTCGCTCGGCTCGAACTGGCCCAGCGGCGCCCCCGGCCGCCCACCCCGGCCCGGCGTGGTGGTGATCCGCCGGCTGGATGGCTCAGCGCTGCTGAACACCTGAGCCAGGTTCTTCGAGGCGATGAGGGGTAGCAGCACCGGCGCCACGGGCACGCTGTGGCGATCACTCCCTGCCGCCTGCTGGTGATGGGACGAGAGGAATTCCTGTTCGCACTTCAAGAAACGCCGATGGTTGCCTTCGATCTGCTCGCTGCGATCGATCAACGCCTGCGGGATCTGAAAATCCGTCTGGCGGAGCTGAGCTGATCCCTCAAAGAGCCCACCAGAACCTGCACGGCCCGAGGCCAGCTGGATCAGAGTGGTCCTATGGACACAGTGCTGGCTCCGGTGCCGTTTGAGATGGCTGCGGTCGGATCCGGCGGCCGGCCCCTTCCAGCGGAATTCTTCGGCGGTTGCCAGAATCCCGGGGGGATCATCCCCAGACTGGTGGAACTCGCTCGCTCCATGGTGGACCTGGAGGGCCGCGAGCTCCCCATCCTTGAGGCGGTGGCACCGGCCTATCGGCCCAGTGCTCTCAATCTGGTCCACTACGTGGCGCTGCGGCAGCACGACATCCGCGAGCTGCAGGAGCAGCTCGCCTGCCTGGGACTTTCCTCACTCGGTCGCTGTGAGGCCAGCGTGCTCGCCACGCTGCGGCGAGTGCTGGCCATCCTCTGCGCGCTCTCCGGAGAGGACTGGGGCCACCGGCTGGGAGCGGAGCCACCGCTCGAGCACAGGGCCGGCCTGGCCCTGGCTGCCGGAAACACCCGGCGGCTGCTCGGTGAGGTGGGCACGATCATGGTGACCCTGCCGGCTGAAGCCGTGGCTGATCCAGCCCTGATCGCCGAGCTGCTCGAGGCCGGCATGACCGTTGCCCGGATCAACTGCGCCCACGACGACCCCAGGGTGTGGCAACGGATGGTGGATCAGGTGCGATCCGCCAGCGCCGCCATGGACCGCCCCTGCCGGATCGCCATGGATCTGGCCGGCCCCAAACTCCGCACCGGCCCGGTTGAGGCAGGGCCGCGGCTGCTGGTCTGCAAGCCTCGCCGTGATGTCTTCGGCCGGCTGCTGACGCCGGCGAGGCTCCTGTTCGCGCCGGTGATGCGACCGCTCGAGCCCCCAGCCGGAGTCGATGCCGTGGTGCCGGTCAGCGGCGACGACTGGCAACGGTTCAAGGCCGGTGATGTGCTGCAGGGCGTCGATGCGTCCGGCCGTCAGCGACGCTTCAAGGTCGAGAGGCGCCTGGCGGAAGGCCTGCTGCTGAGCAGCACCCGCACCTGCCACTTCATCCCCGGGCTGCGCTTCGTCAACCAGGCCGGGATCTCGATCCTGGTGGGCGTGGTCCCGCCGCAGCCCGGCGCCGTGACTCTGCAGCCAGGAGATCGGCTGCGAATCGTGGCGGGCCCAGAGCCGGGTCGTAACGCTGTGCTCGATGCTCGTGGCGCCGTGACCAGTCCGGCGGTGATCAGCTGCACCTTGCCGGAGGTCTTCGCCGATGTGAAGATCGGCGAGCGGATCGTCTTCGATGACGGCCGGATCGCCGGCCGGATCGTGGCCATCCCGGCCGGCCCTGCTGGCGCCCCCGAACTACTTGTGGAGATCACCGCAGCGCGGCGGCAGCGATCCCGGCTGCGGGCCGACAAGGGCATCAATCTTCCCGACAGCACGCTCCAGCTGGCGGCGCTGACCTCCCGCGACCTCGAGGACCTCGCCTTCGTCGCCACCCACGCCGACATCGTCAACGCATCTTTCCTGCGCCGCCCCAGCGACGTGCACGCCCTGCAGGAGCAACTCATCCGCCTCGGTCGACCGGATCTCGGCGTGATCCTGAAGATCGAGACACGCCAGGCCTTCGATCAGCTGCCCGCGCTGCTGCTGGCCGGCATGCGCCATCCGGCGCCGCTCGGCGTGATGATCGCCCGCGGTGATCTGGCGATCGAGTGCGGCTGGGAACGGCTTGCTGAGATCCAGGAAGAGATGCTGCGTGTCTGTGAAGCCGCCCATCTCCCCTGCATCTGGGCCACTCAGGTGCTCGAGGAGCTGGCGCAGCGTGGCACGCCGACGCGTGCTGAGATCACCGATGCCGCCATGGGCGCCCGCGCCGAGGGGGTGATGCTGAACAAGGGGCCCAACATCGCTGCAACCGTGCGCACGCTCCACGACATCGTGCTGCGGATGCAGAACCATCAGCGCAAGAACAGCCCTACCTTCAGCCGCCTCGAACTGGCGGCGCACCATCACCCCGAGGCCATCCCGCTCAGCCCGGCGGGCTGCGTCCGTGGCTGAAGGCCAGAAATGGCAGAGCCGCCCTGAGCTGAGCCACATTCCGCGCTTTCAAGCCCTAAAGAGCCCGTTTATTGGCACTTGCAACAATGCCCGTACACAAAAGCGCAAGGGGAGCATGAGCTCGCTGCCAATGACATCGATGTGCTCAATGGGAATCCCAGCTGCCACTGCCTCGTCGGTCAGGGCCTGCATTCGGTCTCTCTCGCCCTTTATGCCATTGGTGGATCCCGCGGCGACCACGACAAAGCGGCCACCCGCCTCCAGCGTTTTCTTCGGCAGTGGCTTGCTAACCTCGTTCTTCAGCCGTGCTGGCGCCCCGGAAGTGCCGGCCTTGAGCTGCCAGCACGTGTCCGCGTCACCAAGCCAGTCGTCCTTGGTCACGGGTTTCGAGGTCCAGCCGGCGCACCCGCCATCCTTGGCTTTCTCCTCCGTCCTGACGCCGACTTTGGTCTGCGGCGAGCCACAGCGATGGGCTTGAGCGCGGAATAGCCCGGTCATTAACTCGCCCAGCTCAGCATCCGTTAGGCGAGCGATCCGTTCGGGCGACACCTGAAGGCCGTCCCCGAAATGGTGATGAGAGGGGAGTGCTCATTCGCGGCATTTCTTCATGATATGTTCAATCTACCCAACGCCCCAGATCAGAAGCGGGCTAGAGCTCTCGAACGCGATAGACAGCTATAGCCCCGTCTTCTGCATCTGGATGTTAGCCATCCGATCGCTTTATAAGGTAGTGTGACCGTAATACTTCCAG
>CAIRWM010000052.1 GCA_903882285.1 uncultured cyanobacterium | reverse complement strand
GGGATCAGGAAGGGATGGGCGGCATGACCAGACTTTCAATCAGCCCTGGGTACCGCAAGCTGCTGGTGGTCAGCGAGCTGGTTCGTCAACAGAACATTCTTTATCACTCAGATAGCAGAAGTATTCCTGTTCGCATCTTTAGCCTCTACCAAGCACACATCAGGCCCATCGTGCGTGGGAAAGCCAGATGCAACGTTGAATTTGGAGTGAAGATCTCGATCTAAGTCACTGGCGATGGGTTCACCTTCCTTGATCGCCTGAGTTTCGACCCCTATAACGAAGGAGATGACTTGATGGCCCAGGCAAGAGCTTATCGTCGCCGATATGGCCACTATCCAAAGGTAATCTGTGCCGATCGGATTTATTGAGCGTGAGCCAACCGTGCCTTCTGCCAGCGTCATGGAATCCTCTTGAGTGGTCCGCGCCTCGGGCGTCGGAAGAGCCACCCACAGTTGTTGGCCGAGGTGAAAAAGCAACTTCTTGATGACCAGCAACAACGGAATGCCGTTGAGGGCAAGATTGGCCAAGGGAAGCGACGCTATGGATTGGATCTGATCCGCGAGAAACTCGCCACGACTCAGGGGTCCGCCATTGCGTTGAATGTGCTCGTCATGAACCTCGACAAGCTCCTAGAGCTTCTTTTTGTCCTTTTGGCTTGTTGGCTGCAGCTTGTGCTTGCCCGTATAGCAGCCTGTAACTCCCATGCGGCAGTGCTGAATGAACAACCTGCTTCCGTCTGAAGATCAATCAGCATGCTGGAGGGGATTCCCTGGTGACTGCGCCTGAGGAGCCGCTTGCCTTTCTCAGGAGACCCTCCGTAGAGACCCTCCAGGGCACCGGTACCTGTGGCGACGCCAAAAGCCATTGCCAGAGGCAGGGCCACCACGGCAGCGGTGAATCCGCTGGCCAGGTCGCTTCGCCAGTATTGAAGCGTCAGTTGGGGCTGAGGGGAGGGAGCCATCAGTCGGCCGCCTCCATGGATCCGCCTCGCCCGCCGGCTTCCTCCGCCACGCCGATGCGGGCGAACAGATCGCTGCTTTCGGGGTTGAGGTTCAGCACTTCCACGCTGCTGCCCCCGAGCTTGAGGCGGCGGATCATCTGATCCAGTGCCGTGACGCCGCTCTGATCCCAGATGTGGGCGTCGGCCATATCGATGGTCACACGCTCGGGATGGGGCTGCTCATGCAGCTCAAATCCCTGGCGGAAATAGATGCTGCTGACAAAGAACAGCTGGCCCCGCACCCGGTAGACGCGGTATCCAGGAGCGATCAATTCGCTGCTGACCTCGATCACCTTGGCCACCTTGCGGTTGAAAAGGATTGCCGCCAGTGCCACCCCGGCGAGCAGGCCCACTGCCAGGTTGTGGGTGAGCACCGTCACTACCACCGTGAGCAGCATCACCGCGGTGTCGCTCTTGGGGATGCGGCGGATCGCGCGGATTGATGTCCAGTTGGCCGTGTTGAGGGCGATCATCACCATCACGCCCACCAGGCTGGCCATAGGGATCTGATTCACCCACTGGCTGGCCAGCAGGATCATCGCCAGCAGGGCCACACCGGAGGTCAGCGTCGACAGGCGCGTGCGACCGCCGTAGCCCACATTCATCACCGACTGGCCCACCAGGGCGCAGCCGGCCATGCCGCCGAACAGCGAGCTGACAATGTTTCCGATCCCCTGGCCGCGGGCCTCGACGTTCTTGGAGCTGGAGCTGTCGGTGAGGTCGTCGAGGATGTCCTGGGTGAGGAAGGTTTCCATCAGCCCCACCAGCGAGATCGCCAGGGCGGTGGGCAGGATGACTCCGAGGGTTTCCAGGTTGAAGGGCACCTGGGGTAGGCCGAGCTGGGGCAGGCCGTTCGGCAGGGTGCCCAGGCTGGCGACGGTGGGCACGTCCAGCCCCAGGCGGATCGAAAGGCCAGTGGTGATCAGGATCGCCACCAGGGCCGAGGGCACCACGGTGGTGAAACGCGGCAGCAGGTAGATGATCGCCAGGGTGAGGGCCATCAGCCCCCACACCGCCGGCAACTGGGTGGGCGTGACGGACGCGTTTTCCGGATGAAACCAGTCCAGTCCGAGCTGGGGCAGCTGGGCCAGGACGATCAGGATCGCCAGGGCGTTCACAAAGCCCGCCATCACCGGCTGCGGCACGAAGCGCATCTGGTGGGCCAGGCGCAGATACCCCCAGGCGATCTGGAGCACGCCGGTGAGGATCCCCGCCGCCAGCAGGTACTGCAGCCCCAGCCCCTCCCCTAGGCCATTGCCCTGCTGCACCTGGCCCGTCATCAGCAGGGCGGTGGAGCCGGTGGCGGAGGTGATCATCGCGGTGCGGCCGCCAACGACCGCCAGCGTCACTGAGAGCAGGAAGGCCCCGAACAGGCCCACGTGGGGATCCACGCCGGCGATGCCGGAGAAGGCGATCGCCTCGGGGATCATCGCGAAGGCCACCACCAGGCCCGAAAGGATGTCGCGATGGGGTTTGCCCCACCACACCTTGAGGAAATCGGTCACGTTGTCAGTCCAGTGATCAGATGCAGCAGCTGCACTGAGACAGGCTGCTCCCGCCAGGGACCCATGGCCTCAGCGAAGGACCGCAGCCGTTACGGGGGACTGATCAACATGTGTTCAAGCTATCAGCGCCGGGTTGGTCGCCCGGATTGACTGCATCAAAGGCAACGCTGGTCGGCTGCCAGGCCATCTGTTGGTGCCGGCGTTGCGGAGGCAACCATGAGTGATCAGACCCTGAACGAGCAGTTCGAGCTTGACGCCCGCTGCGATCAGCCGTTCCTCGTGCTCACGCTGGCGGCTGGAGCCATCGCCACGCTGGGCCTGCTGGCGAACAGCAGCGCCGTGGTGATCGGCGCGATGTTGATCGCCCCCTGGATGCTGCCGCTGCGGGCGGCGGCCTTCGGGATCCTGCAGGGGCGCCTGCTGCTGGTGGGTCGGGCTCTGCTCACCCTGCTGATCGGCATCGCGATCACGGTGGCGTTGTCGGTGCTGCTGGGTGTATCGGTGGGGCTGCCGATCCTGGGATCGGAGGTGGCGGCCCGCACGCAGCCGAACCTGCTGGATCTGGGTGTGGCTTTGGTGGCAGGAGCGATCGCCGCCTACGCCGCGGTGAGCAGCAAGGCCATCAGCTCCCTGGCCGGCACCGCGATCGCCGTGGCGCTGGTGCCACCGGTGTGCGCCTTTGGGCTCCTGCTTGCCAAGGCGCAATGGAGTGAGGCGCTCGGGGCTGCGCTGCTGTTTGCG
>CAIRWM010000051.1 GCA_903882285.1 uncultured cyanobacterium | reverse complement strand
TCAACCCCGGCGTAGCCGGGGTTGAGCGCGCAGCTCAGGCACCCGCCTCAGCGGTCGGCGTTGCAAGGGGTGGGCAGGCCCGTTTCCCTGGTTCGAGTACCACCTCAACCAGACGAACCATGCCCACAAGACACTTTGCCGCACCTGAGCAACACCACCCGCCACGAGGACTACGCCAAGTCGATCAATGCCCGCCGCGGCATTGAGAAGGTGTTTGGCTGGATCAAGCAGTGGGGCGGTCTGCGCCAGTTCAAGCTGTGCAACCTGCTCAAACCGGCGATGGCGGCGGCATGAACAGGTGGTTGCCCAGAGGTGTGCCCATGAGGCGGCCTCCAGGAAGCCCCAACGGGGCAAAACGCCTGAAATCGGGCGTTCAGAACCGCTGAAACGCAGCAAATCAGCCCGAACGGAGCACAATTATCTCTTCGGAGGGAAAAACGCGGCCATTCAGGCGGTTTTTCCGCAAACTCCCAACCCACCTGCGAATGGCATTGGGCCTGAGTTCATGGCCCCTACCTTGGAACTGGACCAGCAAAGGGGGTCACGTCAGACCCTCCTGAGCCCCTTCGCCGGCCGGCAATGGTGACGCTTCCTCGGGTTGTTCCTGGGGTGGCGTTGCGATGGCCAGCAGTGGGCTGCCCAGACTCACCGTCACCTGCAGCGGGATCGTCCAGGTGGCGAGCTGCGCTACCGCAGGCTGCGGAGGAGGCTCCGTCTCCGCAGCCTGCGGTTGCAGCCGTTCCGCTGCAGAGATGCTGCCCGCCACTGGGGGCATTGGTGTGGCCACCAGCAGTTGCTGGCGCAGCGGCTCTGCAGCTGCGGCCAGGGGCTGTGAGCGGATGTGGCGTACCAGTCGGCTCACCCGCACCCCCTCATTGGCCAGCCAGGCAATCCGCTGCTCGCCCATCCGCTCCTCCCAGACCCGCCCATCGGTGGTGATCACCTCATTAGCCTCGTTGCGCTTCGGCACACCGGAGTGGTGCAGGGCCACCACCTCCCACTGGTCGTTGAACACCGGCGAGCCGGACGAGCCAGGATCCGTATCGGTTTGGTAGTGCAGAAACAGCTCCAGTTCGTCCACGACCTGATTGTTGCGGATCGCTAGCTGCTTGGGCTCACCATTGGGGTGTTGGATGATGTTCACTGTCTCCCCCACGAGCAATTTGCCAGTGTCCTCAATCAAGGGCAGCCAGCCATAGGAAGCCAGGTCCGGATCGTCGGCCACGGCCACCAGGCTGTAGTCGAGCTCGGCATCGCTGAGATACAGCTGCTCCGGCGCCAAGGCAAACAGGCGACTGGCCTGGATCGCTCCGGTTTCGTTCTCCTGGTAGTTGAACTCCACCAGCGAATGGCCGGCCTCCACGGCGCTGGGCAACACGTGATGGTTGGTGAGCAGCAGCCGCGGCGTCACCATAAAGCCCGTGCCGAAGCCAAGGTCATCGCCATGCTGGCTGCGGATCCGCACCCGGCCCACCGCCCGCGCCGCCCGCAGCCCCTGCTCGAAGAAGCGCATGCCGAGCAGATCGTTGCTGTCCAGCACCCGCTCCAGGCTGCGAGGGAAGCTGCTCGACGTTTGACCCGGCCCGATCGCATCGAACTTCAGCCCCTCCCTGGTGATGGTGTCCACCAATTCCGGTTCGGCATGCAGGCGCTGCAGCCGTTGGGACAGCAACTCGGGGGTGTTGGCGGCGATGGCGCGAATATCTCCGCGTTTGATGTGGGCGAGGTTGGCCTGTCGCACCTGCTCACGCGCCGCGAATCGCTGCTCTGTTTCCGGGATGACACTTAAAATCGTCATGACAAGAAAGGCCTCGACAGCTGTCAGGGAAGATGACGCCCCCGCCGCTGGTCAGGCGTCTATCACCAACGTAGTCGCAGTCATGTCGTTTTCTTTTGGTGGTGGCGGATTGATCCAGACCACCCCCAGCTGACGCCAGCACCGGATGCCGCGGCTCCCACGGCGGGGATGACGTTGATGAGCCTGCTCTTAGACGCGGGCTCGGTGCTAGCTGATCACAACGGCTTCAAGGAACGCTGCTGGGGAACGCGTTTCTCGAGGCCAGTGCCCTGATCCACCTCCTGGCTGGTTGGAATGATCACCACGAGTCGTCCTTGGCGGTTGAACTTGGACTGATCCCAGAGCGATCCCCGCTTCTTTGAACTCACCATCCGGCATCCAGGCAACCACAACGACGCAGTGCTTCTGAATCCCATCCCATGAGCGCCTCCTCGACAAGAAGCAGTGGGTCACCCTCAGTGTCTCAATGCGCCAGGGCCAGTTCGAAGGAGGAGCGATCGCTGGGCTCGCCCCGCTCGAACACCTTGCAGAAGGTCTTCACCACCCGATCGCCGGAGTCGATCGTCTCGAGCGGATCCTTGCGCAGGCGATGGCGCAGGCAGCAGGCCACCACGCGGGCCACGTCGTTCTCGCTCACCTCGGTGCGGCCCTCGAAGGCGGCCAGGGCCCGGGCGGCCCGGTTGGTGACGATGTCGCCGCGTAAGCCATCCACATCCAGTTCGCCGCACACCGCCGAAATGCGGATGCGCAGGTCGTCGTCGATCGCCACCAGGGGCAGCCGCTGCTGGGCCTCCACCACCCGGGCCTGAAGGCCGTCCTGGATGGCCTGCACAGCGTCGTTGAAGCTGTCGGGATCGCTGTCGAAGGCGGTGCGCTGATCCACCACCTGCACCCGCAGCTCCGGATCACGCACGGTGCGCACCTCCACGCTCATGCCGAAGCGATCGAGCAGCTGGGGGCGCAGTTCGCCTTCTTCGGGGTTGCCCGAGCCGATCAGCACGAAGCGGGCGGGGTGGCGCACGCTCACACCCTCGCGCTCCACCGTGTTCCAGCCCGAGGCCGCCGAATCGAGCAGCACATCCACCAGGTGGTCGTCGAGCAGGTTCACCTCATCTACGTAAAGCAGGCCGCGGTTGGCCTTGGCCAGCAGGCCGGGCTCAAAGGCGCGCACGCCTTCGCTGAGCGCCTTCTCGATGTCGATCGTGCCGCAGAGGCGATCTTCGGTGGCGCCGAGCGGCAGGTCCACCATCGGCACCTGGCGGGGCTCCACGGGCAGCGCCTCCCCCCGCTCGGCCCGCTGGCGCACCTCGCTGCTCTGCAGGTCGGGGTCGCTGGGGGAGCTGTTGTAGGGGTCGCCCGCCACCACGTCGATCTCGGGCAGGAGGTCGGCCAGGGCCCGGATCGTGGTGCTCTTGCCCGTGCCGCGGTCGCCCATGATCATTACGCCGCCGATGCGCGGATCGATCACGTTGAGCAGCAGGGCCAGCTTCATCTCCTCCTGCCCCACGACCTGGGTGAAGGGGAAGACCCTGCGCTTCCTGTTCTGACTCACGGATGGACGGCCGGCGTTGCCCCGGATTGTTTCACAGCCTCGCCTGGCCGCAGCGGCGCCCCCGGCGCCAGCGGCAGCAGCGACAGCACCTGGGGCGGGGTGGCATCGGCCGGGTAGATCAGCCGCACCTGCAGCTGGCGCTGCTGGCCCGGCGCCAGGGTGACCGTGCCAAGGGGAGGTCCCTGCTGGCCGTTGCGCAGCACCAGGTGGAACCCCTGGCGCCCGCGGGGCCTGCCCCGCTCGTCATCGAGGCCACTCACCTCCACGCTGCCGCGGAACATCACCGCCTTGCCGGGGCCGGCCGAGAAGCGCAGGCCGCCGATCGCCGCATCGCCCTTGAGCGGCGACTCCAGCGCCAGCTGCAGGGTGGTGGGGCTGGCGGTGTCGTTGCGCAGCGGGATCGTTAGGTCGTATTCGACGCCGTAGTTGCCATGGGCGGCCCAGGCGGTGCCTGGGTAGAAGGCCGTGAGCGGGGCCGTCTGCACCTGGCCGCTGCCGTGGCTGCCACGCTCGAGCGAGGCGATCGGCCAGGAGATCGGCGCCCGTCGCACCGACAGGCTGGAGCTGCCGGGGTCGGTGAGCCGGCCCCGCCAGGCGCTGCCGCCCTGCAGCCCGCTGACGCGGGAATAGATGACCGGGCCGCTGGCCCCCTTGGGGCTCGGCGCATGCTCCTTCTCCGCCAGCGGGCCGTTGAGCAGCGCCGCCCAGACGCTGGCGGCCGGCGGCGTGCGGGCCTCGCCGAAGGCGGCGAGCGTGGCCACGTCGACGGGGCCATCACTGTCGAGGCGCAGCTGCAGGTTGCGGCCGTTGAGCAGCGGATCGAGGCCCCTCACCGGTAGCGGCAGCAGCAGCAGGGGTGTCAGCTGACCGGGGGGCAGGGTCCAGCTCTCGGGGAGCAGCGGGCTGCGTTCGCGTCGCAGCAGCTCGGTGGCCACCCGGCTGCCGGGTCCCGACCAGATGGCACTGCTGCCCTGGGACAGCAGGGCGGGCAGCGGCAGGAAGGGGGCCGCCGCCTGATCGGGTTCGACGGCCTGGGAGAGGGCGGTCGAACCGCCGCGCACCCGCAGCTGCACCGGCCGGTCGCCGCGCGGGGCCGCCACCACCGCCAGCCACAGGGTGGAGTCGATGCTGTCCTTCTTGCCGGCGTAGACGTGGTGGCTGAACAGCTCGAACGGCCCCTGCAGGGGGGCGTCGAGGTGGGCGGCCGGGACCCCCAACGGCTGGCCTCGCCAGCCGCGGCCCGGGGCGAAGGTGGAGAGCAGGATGCCCGGCCCCCGGATCAGTTCCGGGTTGTTGTCGTTGAGCATCGGCACTGTGTCGAGCCCGCCGGGCAGGGGAGCGACGCTCTGGGGGCGCAGCACGGCGCTGGGGCTGGGGGAAACTGCTGGAGTTGCAGGAGCCGCCGTGGCCGGGGGCTGGAGGAGCAGGCCGAGGCCCAGGCTGGCGGCCAGTAGCGGCCGCGCGGGAGGGTGGGTCATGGGGCGACGATCAGGGTTTTGGAGATCTCGCCGGCCATCGCCCGGATCAGCTCAGCCGAGCGCGGGTCGTTGAAGGGGCCCTTCACCATGAAGGCCGCCACGGCCCGCTGCCCGTTGGGCAGCTGGATCAGGGCTGCATCGGAGTAGGCGATGCCGATGTCGCCGGTTTTGTTGATGGCGGTGACGCCGTAGCTGAGCAGTTCGCTGTCGGGGTCGGACGACTCCTTGCCGAGGCCCTTGAGCAGGCCCAGCGGGATCAGGGTGTTGGTGTTGGAAGTGGACATGATCTCCCGGTAGAGATCGCGGGCCCGGGGGCTGAGTTTTTCGCCGGTGTCGACCAGGGCGATCGCCTTGGCCAGGTCGCGGGCGCTGGTGGTGTTGGTGCCCTCGAGATCCGGCAGCCAGTTCTTCACCACCGTGGCGGGCAGTCCCAGGGTCTGGAAGCGGCGGTTCAGGCTGGTCTTGCCGCCGAGGCGCTTGATCAGCAGGTTGGTGGCGCTGTTGTCGCTCACCCGGATCATTTCGGTGGCGGCCTCGAAGAAGGGGAAGCGCGTACCCAGGGGTTTGTTGCCCATCCAGCCGGCGCCGCCCCCCATCACCTCCTTGGTGAGGGGCAGCCGTTCGTTCCAGCGCAGCTTGCCGGCGTCGAGGTCTTCGAGGCCCGCCAGCAGGATCGGCGACTTGATCGAACTGGCTGCCGGCAGGGCCAGGTCGGGCTGCAGCTGGGCGTAGCGCCCGTCGTCGAGCACCAGCAGGAAACCGCTGGCGCTGAGTCCCTTCTGGGCCGCGGCCAGGCGACCCCAGGCCTGGCTGATGCCGCTGAGTTCCTGGCGCGGTTCGAAGCGGCCGAGGGCCATGCCGCCCCCCGGCAGCACCCGCGGCGAGGGGTCGGCCCGGGGTACGCCGATGGCCCCCTGGGCCAGCCGTGGGGCCAGCAGCTTCAGGCTGGTGCCCACGATCACGCCGAGGCCGACCCCCATCACGATCAGACGCAGCAGCAGGGTGAGCGGCTGGCTCCAGCCATTGCTGCGGGAACGGGACGGACGGCCGGAGTTCACGGGCGCGGTCAGGAAACGGAACGGAATCCCGACGCTAGTGGGCTTCGCCGTTGGGACAAGGGTGGCGGCTTGCCCACCGCAACTGGCACACCATGCCGCGCAGCAGGGCCACCTCCTCGGGACGGACCTGGGCCCGCTGCAGCAGGCCGCGCAGCTTGGCCATGCGGGCGCGGGCGGTGTGGGGATAGAGGAAGCCAACCTCGAGCAGCAGGGCCTCGGCATCGGCGAGGGCGTCCTCAAGCAGGTCGCGTCGGCTGGGTTCTTCCGGCTCCGCTGGCGGAGGGGGGGCACTCGCGCCCTGGAGTCCGTGCAGCTCATGCAGCACCACGGCCACGGCGTGGGAGAGGTTGAGTGAGGCGTAGGCCGCCCCGGTGCCGATGTGCAGCAGCTTGCCGGCCTGCAGCAGTTCGTCGTTGGAGAGCCCCCGATCCTCCCGGCCGAACACCAGGGCACAGGGGCTGCTCGTCGGCCCCGCCAGCAGCCAGCTCAGGGCATCGGCCGGGCCCAGCAGGGGCAGGGGTTCGCCCTCCCGCCGGCCACTGGTGGCCACCACCCGGGTGCAGTCGGCGAGGGCGGCCGTCAGGCTGGAGAAGTGGGGCGCCCGCTCCAGCAGGCCCACCCCGTGCACGGCCATGCGGCGGGCCTCCTCGGAGAGGGGGTCGCAGCGGGGAGCCACCAGCCGCAGCTCCTCGATGCCGAAGTTGGCGCAGAGGCGGGCCACGCTGCCGACATTGAGGGGGCCGGCGGGTTCCACCAGCACCAGCCGGATCGGCATCGCAGGGTTCTCAGGAGGGAAGGCTGTGCAGGAAGGCCAGCAGGTCGGCCATCGCCTGGGGTTCCGGCTGGAAGCGCGGCATCGGCGGGGTGCGGCCGCTCACCACCTGCTGAATCAGCTGGCGGTCGCTCTTGCGACGGTCCACGCCGTGCAGATTGGGGCCCACCAGCCCCTGGGCCGCCAGGCCATGACAGCCGGCGCAGTTGAGCCGGAACAGACGCCCGCCGTCGCCGATCGAGCCGGTGAGCTCCAGGGTGGTCCGGGTGTAGGGATCGCTGCCGGCCGCCTGCAGCACCAGCAGCACCAGCACGATGCAGGCCGCGGCGGCCAGCGCCACCAGCGCCGCGATCAGGCCGCGGCGCTGAGGCAAAGCGACCACTGCCGTGGAAATGGCGGCTGGGCTGGCGGGGGCGGTAGGGGGCGGACCGGTCACGGATGGTGGCGGGAGCTCACGGTTGTGCGCCCCATCATGGAAGAATGTGGCATCGGAATGACCGCGCCCACCCCATGATCGAACCCCTGCTCTGCGGCATCGTGCTCGGTCTGATCCCCGTCACCCTGGTCGGCCTGTTCGTCGCCGCCTGGAACCAGTACCGCCGCGGCAGCGCCCTTGGCGGCTGATCGCTGCGCTGGATCCTGGAGCTGCAGCAGCATCAACGTGCTGCTGCCGTAGCGGCGCTGGTCCCTCAGCAGCCAGCCCCTAGGAGGAACGGGCGTCGCCTTGCTGGGGCATTCCCACACCATCGTGCCCCCGGGGCTCAGCCACTGGCCAGCGGCCACGGCAGCGGCGATCCCCTCGTAGAGCCCCGCCGCCCAGGGAGGGTCGGCATAGATCAGCTCGAAGGCTTCGGCCCGGCCGGAACGTCCCTGTCCCAGCCAGCGCAGCACGTCGTCTTCGACCACCTCCAGCTGAGGCTTTATGGCGCCGGGCAGGGCGCCGCCGGCCACGGCCTGCAGATTGGCCCGGGCCACAGCGGCCACCCGGCGGTCGTGCTCGATTGCCACCACCTGCCGGGCGCCGCGCTGCAACGCCTCACAGGCCATCACGCCGCTGCCGCTGCAAAGATCCAGCCAGCGGCTGCCCGGCAGCTCGGCGGTTAGAAGGTTGAGCACCGCCAGGCGCACCCGGGCCGTGGTGGGGCGCGCGACGCTTCCTGGCGGGCTCTGCAGCCTGCGGCCGCCGCTGAGCCGCAGCGTCATTGGGTCGCCACCCAGTCGAGCCAGCGTTGCAGCATCGCCTCGCCCACCGGCCCTGACTTCTCCGGGTGGAACTGGCAGGCGGCGATGCTGTCCTGCCAGACGGCGGCGGTGACCGGGGTGCCGGCCCAATCCACCAGGGCCGTGCGGATCGCCGGGTCGCGGGGATCGGCCGCGTAGGAGTGCACGAAGTAGACCCAGTCGTCATGGTGATCGGCCGGCAGCAGGGGGCTGGCCGTGGCGGGCAGCAGCGGTGCCCAGCCCATGTGGGGAATCGGATGGTGTGGCACCTTCGGCAGGGCGCGCACCCCGCCGGCCAGAAGAGCCAGCCCCGTCGCCTCGCCCTCGTCGCTGGCCTCAAACAGCAGCTGCAGCCCCAGGCAGATGCCGAGCAGGGGCCGGCCGGCGGCGCAGGAGCGCTGGATCGCCGTCTCCAGATCCGCCTGCCGCAAGCGCTGCATCGCCGGATCGAACGCCCCCACCCCGGGGAGCACCAGGGCGTCGCAGCCGGCCATGGCGGAGGCAGCATCGACGGGCAGCACCTCGGCCCCGAGCCGCTCGAAGGCCCGCTGCACCGAGTGCAGATTGCCCATGCCGTAGTCGATCAGGCCGATGCGGCTCATGCGGGCAGGGGGGCGTTGATGCGCTCGCCGGGACGCTCCAGGGCGGGGCTGGCGGGCAGGGCCAGACCGTTGAGGTGGTCGATGAACTGGTAGAGCCGGCCGATGCGGCGCCGGTCGAGGCGCAGCCGCAGGCAGGGGTAGAGCACGCCGTTGTCGTCAACGCTGTCGCCGGCCTGGATGGCCCCCTCCTCGAGCATGTCGACAAAGTTGTGGTTCAACTCCGACAGCATGCTGCGCGGGATCGGGGCGTTCAGCAGCAGTTCCATGCGCTCCTCACCGAGCCGGGCGCTGTGGAACACCCTGTAGAAGCGTCTGATCCGGGCCACGGCGTCTTCGGCGGAGCTGGCCTCCTGCACCAGGTCGACATCTTCGGGGGAGATCAGCCCGCGGCTGGCCAGTTCCTTCTGGATGTTCTGGCGCCAGGCCGGCCAGAAGTCGTCGCCCGTCGGAGCGAGCAGTACCAGGGGGATCGGCGGGGTGCGGCCGGTCTGGATCAGGGTGAGGGACTCGAACAGTTCGTCGAGCGTGCCGAAGCCGCCCGGCATCACCAGCAGGGCATCGCTCTCGCGCAGGAAGAACAGCTTGCGGGTGAAGAAGTAGCGGAAGTAAAGCAGCCGACCCTCGCACTCGCTGATGTAGGGGTTGGCGTGCTGCTCAAAGGGCAGATCGACGTTGAGGCCGATGCTGTGGTCGCAGCCGGCGCCACTGTTGGCGCCCTCCATGACGCCCCCGCCGGCACCGGTCATCACTTCGAAACCGGCCTGCACGGCCAGCTGGGCCACCTGCTCCGCCAGCTGGTAACTGGGGTCGTGGGTCTGGGTGCGGGCGGAGCCGAAGACGGTGATCTTGCGGGCGCCCCGCCGGGGCCGGAAGATCTCCAGGGCCTCGCTGATGTCCGCCAGACAGCCGCTGATCAGGCGCCAGGCATCGTGTTCGTTCTCATCGCGCGCCACCTGGAGCAGGGAGATCACGGCCCGCTCGATGTGGCGCCTCTGGGGATGGCCCTGGAGCTGTTCCGCAAGGGCCTGCAGCGGACTGCGGCCCTCGATCGGGCCGGCGGAGGAGGAGGGGCTCAGAGGTACTTGGTGATGGTGCCGGAGAGGGTCGTCTTGGGGACGGCGCCGACCACGGTGTCCACCTTCTGGCCGCCCTTGAAGATCATCAGCGTGGGGATGCTGCGGATGCCGTACTGACTGGCGACGTTGGGGTTTTCGTCGGTGTTGAGCTTGAAGACCTTGATCTTGCCCTCGAAATCCTTGGCGATTTCGTCGACGATCGGCGCGACCATGCGGCAGGGGCCGCACCAGGGAGCCCAGAAATCGACCAGCACGGGCACATCGCTCTTGAGCACGTCCTGCTCAAAGGAGGCATCGGTGACGGCGGCGGAGCTGGACATCCGAGGTGGCGGCTTGGTTTCAGGGAATCTAGCAACGTTGTTCGGCAGCCACCACGCTGCTGCTGGCCGGTGTTGCAGCCCGTAAAGGGGGCGGCGGAAGACAAAAAGCCCGGACGCGCCGGGCCGGTGGGTGTGAGGAGTGTGTGAGCCGTAGCCCCCACATCTCGACATTAGCCCCTGTCTCAGCCCGAGGTGGAGCCGTCCCGGGGTGAGAATGCCAGGGGGGCAAGGGAGCAGCCGGCCTGCGCGGGCGTCATTGTTTCTATTTGCCCATGCCGAGCTGTTGGGCCTTCTGGTAAACCTTGCCCTCGGTGAGCAGCGAGGGCGCCACGACCACCTCCACCTGCTGCATCTCCTTGAGGGTGCTGGCGCCGAGGGTGCCCATCGAGGTGCGGATGCAGCCCAGCAGGTTCTGGGTTCCGTCGTCGAGGCCGGCCGGACCGCGCAGGATCTTCTCGAGGCTGCCGGTGGTGCCGACCTTGATGCGGGTGCCGCGGGGCAGCACGGGGCTGGGGGTGGCCATGCCCCAGTGGAAGCCCCGGCCGGGGGCCTCGGCGGCTCGGGCGATCGGGGAGCCGATCATCACGGCGTCGGCTCCGCAGGCCAGGCACTTGCAGATGTCACCACCGGTGACGATGCCGCCATCGGCCACCACCGGCACGTAGCGACCGCTCTCAGCGAAGTGGTCGTCCCGGGCGGCGGCGCAGTCGGCCACCGACGTGGCCTGGGGGATGCCGATGCCGAGCACGCCTCGGGAGGTGCAGGCGGCGCCGGGACCGATGCCCACCATCACGGCGGCGGCTCCGGCGCGCATCAATTTGAGGGCCACGTCGTACGTGACGCAATTGCCGATCACCACCGGCACGCCGAAGTCCCGGCAGAGGGCTTCGATATCGAGGCTGTCCTGGCCCTTCGGACCCACATGCTCGGTGCTCACCACCGTGGCCTGCACGAAGAAGAGGTCGGCGCCGGCCTCGGCGATCGCCTGGCCGAACTTCAACGCCGCCACCGGCGTGGCACTCACCGCGGCGATGCCGCCCTTCGCCTTGATCTCGGCGATGCGCTGGCGGATCAGGTCTTCGCGCACGGGCTGGCTGTACAGGTCCTGCATCAGGGGCACGAACTCCTCCTTGCCCACGGCCGCGATGCGATCGAGCACCGGGTTGGGGTCGTCGTAGCGGCACTGCACCCCCTCGAGGTTGAGCACCCCCAGGGCGCCCAGGCGCGACAGCTCAACGGCCATGCCGACATCGACGACGCCGTCCATGGCGCTGGCGATGATTGGAATCTCCCGGCGGATGCCACCCAGACTCCAGCTGCTGTCGGTCACCGCGGGATCGACGGTGCGGCCGCCCGGCACGAGGGCGATCTCATCGATGCCATAGGCGCGGCGGACGACGCGATGGCGACCGAGCTGAATGTTCACCGTAGTGCTGACGCAGTCGAGCCAAACTATCAAGGGGCCTGCAACACCCCGTTATCCGCCGCGGCTGGGCCTCAGCGGTCTCCGCGGAAGTCGTCCCAGCGGCGCTTCCAGACGGCGAACACCTGCTCCCGCTCGCTCCTCCTGACGAGCTTGGTGAGGGCAAAGCGCATCAGGGCGATCAGGCCAGTGAGCTCAAGCAGGCCCGAGACCAGGGGGATGCCGTCGATGCTGCCAACCACGGTGGCGTAGACCCGCAGGGCCAGCAGCACCGCGATCAGGATCGCTACCCCCTTGAGCGGGCCGCGGATCTTCTGCCAACGGCTCTGCAGTTCGCCCGAGGCGAACCAGGCATTCACCTTCTCCACCAGCAGCTCCCACTCGCCCCCTTCGCCCTGAGCGCTCACCCGCTCCAGGGGGGGCACCTCCAAAGTGGCCGCAATGCTCGGCACGTCGGCGGGTTCCGTCGATGCGGCCGAACTGGCGGCGGCGATGACGATCTCCGCCACGACCTCCTGGCTGGCCTCCAGCACGGTGTCGGCCGTGTCGGGGATGTCCGCGGTGTCGATAACGTCTGAGGGGGCTGCCGTCAACTCGGACGGCTGGGTCGTGGGCGAGGGCTGGGTTTCTGGCATGGCCTGGGCTTCTGGCATGGCCTGGGACGCGCCCTGATCGGGGCCGGGATCGGAGGAGCTGGGGGTCTCGACCATCGGGCAGCTGAGTTCTGGGCGGAGCTTACGGCTGTTTTCGGCTGGGGAGATGCCGCTCAGGCCTCGAGCGGGATCAGGCTCGGGCGGGGACTGAGGGGCTGCAGGGGCAGCCGCAGCGGGAAGCGGCCATCCACCAGGCGGGCGATCAGTTCGTGGGCCATGCCGTCGGCCAGGCGGGGGCTGTGGGCCGGCGCCGCCGCCACCCGGCGGCCATCCACCTGGATCCAGCCTGACTGCAGGGTGCTGTAGGGCACCCCGCCGAAGCTGGGTTTGATTCGCCTCGGAATGGAAATGTCGAGCACCGGCGCCTCCAGCTGATCGTTGCCGACGCAGGCCTGGCGCGCCACGCTCAGGTCGAGCAGGGGCACCGGCACGGCAATGGCCACCAGCAGGGCACTGCCATGGCCCTCGAAGAAGCAGGCCCGCAGCCATTCGCTCTGCAGCTCGTGCAGATCCACGCAGACCGCCGCCACGGCCCCGGGGGTGCGGGCATGGCCGCTGGGCAGGCGGCGCGGGTGGGGCTGGTGGGCGCTGCCGCTGCCCACCACCCAGCCGATCGCTCCCCCCACCAGCACCGGCGATCCCGGGCCAAGCAGCGACAGACCTGGCATGGTCAGGCCGATGCTGTCGGCGCCGCTGCAGCTGTAGAGCGCGTTGTGCCAGGGCCCCAGCAGTGGCCCCCAGGGGCTGCGCACCACCCCTTCGTCACTGCTCACCGCCACGATGCCGTTCTCGCCGATCGCCCGGTGCAGCAGCAGCCGGCCGCTGCCGATGCGCTCCAGGTCGAGGTCGAGGTTGAGTTCGCGGCGGGGCTGCAGCGGCGTCACCTCGCCCGCCGCGCTGAAGGCCACCCGCTCCCGGGCCAGCAAGCTGGCGAGCACCTGGGCGCCGCCGCGTCGACTGCTCTCGGCCAGGCTGCCGCCGATCGGCAGTACCAGGTCGCTGCCGGCTCCGCCGGCGAAGGCGGCCACCCCTCCCAGCTGCGGCTCGCGCAGGCGGATCGGCGGGTCCGTGGGGCCGAGGCTGAGGTGGAGGCTGGCCTGGTCGCTGAATTCGGCGTTGGCGGCCACCACCACGTCGGTGGCGTCGTAGGCCTCGACCAGGCCCACCTCAGCCACCAGCTGGCGGAAGGCGGCAGCGGTACGCACCCGCAGCTTGCCCCGCTGCTGCCGGGCGCGCAGGTCGTCCTCGCGGCGCGGGGAGGGCTCGCGGCGCTGGGTGGGCTCGCGGCGCGGGGACGGTTCGCTGGAGCGGCGCTCACGCATCAGCGGCCTCCTGGCATTGTGACCGACCGATCCGGGCCATTTCGGTAGACTGGGTGTTGCTCCAGACGGTCTTGCATGGCGGATCCCACCGGGCCCGGAGAACAGACTCCCGGCGATTCCGACGGACGGATCATCCAGACCGATCTTCGCAACGAGATGTCGCGCTCCTATCTGGAGTATGCGATGAGCGTGATCGTGGGCCGGGCCCTACCCGATGCCCGCGACGGCCTCAAGCCGGTGCACAGGCGTATCCTCTACGCGATGTATGAGCTCGGTCTCACCAGCGACCGGCCCTACCGCAAGTGCGCCCGCGTGGTGGGCGAGGTGCTCGGCAAGTACCACCCCCACGGCGACACGGCGGTCTACGACGCGCTGGTGCGCATGGCGCAGGACTTCAACATGCGCATGCCCCTGGTCGACGGGCACGGCAACTTCGGTTCGGTGGACGGGGATCCGCCAGCCGCCATGCGCTACACCGAATCCCGCCTGCAGGCCCTCACCACCGACTCCCTGCTCGAGGACATCGAGAGCGAGACTGTCGATTTCGCCGACAACTTCGACGGCTCCCAGCAGGAGCCCACGGTGATGCCGGCGCGGATTCCGCAGCTGCTGCTCAATGGCTCCACCGGCATCGCCGTGGGGATGGCGACCAACATCCCGCCGCACAACCTCACCGAGCTGATCGACGGCCTGCTCGCGCTGATCGCCGACCCCGAACTCGACGATCGCACCCTGATGGCGATCATCCCCGGTCCTGACTTCCCCACCGGCGGCCAGATCCTGGGCCGCCGCGGCATTCGCGAGATGTTCACCACCGGCCGGGGCTCGGTGACGATGCGGGGGGTGGCTTCGATCGAGACCCTGGAGGTCAAGGGCCGGCCCGACCGGGATGCGGTGATCATCACCGAGCTGCCCTTCCAGACGAACAAGGCGGCGCTGATCGAGCGCATCGCCGAACTGGTCAACGACAAGAAGCTCGAGGGCATCTCCGACATCCGGGATGAGAGCGACCGCGACGGCATGCGGATCGTGATCGAGCTGCGCCGCGATGCCTACCCGCAGGTGGTGCTGAACAACCTGTTCAAGCTCACGCCACTGCAAAACAACTTCAGTGCCTACATGCTGGCTCTGGTGAATGGGGAGCCGATCCTGCTCACCCTGCGCCGCATGCTGCAGGTCTTCCTCGACTTCCGGGTCGAGACGATCGAGCGCCGCACCCGCTACCTGCTGCGCAAGGCCCAGGAGCGCGATCACATCCTGCTCGGTCTGCTGATCGCCCTCGATAATCTCGACGCGATCATCGCCCTGATCCGCTCCGCCGCCGACACGGCCTCCGCCCGTCAGGGGCTGATGGACCAGTTCGGCCTGAGCGAGGCGCAGTCCGACGCGATCCTGCAGATGCAGCTGCGCCGCCTCACGGCCCTGGAGGCCGACAAGATCCGGCTGGAGCACGAGGATCTGCTGGCCAAGATCACCGACTACCAGGACATCCTGGCTCGCCGTGAACGCGTCTTTGGCCTGATCACCGACGAGCTGCAGGCGATCCGCAGCCGTTACGATTCGCCCCGCCGTACCGAGATCCTCGACCTCGAAGGTGGCCTCGAGGACATCGACCTGATCGCCAACGAGCGCTCGGTCGTGCTGCTGACCGAAAACGGCTACCTCAAGCGGATGCCGGTCAGCGAATTCGAGGCCACCAGCCGCGGTACCCGCGGCAAGGCCGGCACCAAGAGCCACGGCGAAGAGGCGGTGAAGCTATTCATTAGCTGCAACGACCACGACGCGCTGCTGTTGTTCAGCAACCGCGGTGTGGTGTATTCCGTGCCGGCCTACCGGGTGCCGATGTGCAGCCGGGCCGCTAAGGGCACGCCGATCGTGCAGTTGCTGCCGATTCCGCGCGAGGAGGCGATCACCTCCCTGGTGTCGGTGAGTGCTTTCGATGACGACGTTCAGCTGGTGATGCTCACCAGCGGCGGCTACATCAAGCGCACCCGTCTATCGGCCTTCGCCAACATCCGTTCCAACGGCCTGATCGCCATCTCCCTGGAGGATGGCGACGACCTGCGCTGGGTCCGCCTCGCCCTGCCCGGCGACAGCATCCTGATCGGCTCTCTCAAAGGGATGACGATCCACTTCCGCCTCAGCGATGAGGAGCTGCGTCCCCTCGGGCGCACCGCCCGCGGCGTGCGGGCGATGAATCTGCGCGAGGGTGACCAGCTGGTGAGCATGGATGTACTGCCGGCGGAGCTGGCGGATCGCGTGGCCAGCAGCGGGGCCGACGACGACGCTGGCGAGGTTGAAGGCGACGCTGAGGAAGTGGCGGCCAGCGAGGGTCCCTGGGTGCTGGTGGCCAGTGCCAGCGGCCTGGGCAAGCGGGTGCCGGTGGATCAGTTCCGGCTGCAGAAGCGGGCCGGCATGGGCCTGCGCTGCATGAAGTTCCGGGTGGCTGGCGACGTGCTGGTGGGGCTCAAGGTGATGGGCGCTGGGGAGGAACTCCTGCTGGTGAGCGAGCGCGGCGTGATCGTGCGCATGCAGGCCGATGCCATCCCGCAGCAGTCGCGGGCCGCCACCGGGGTGCGGCTGCAGCGCCTGGACAAGGGCGACCGTCTGGCGGAGGTGGTGCTGGTACCCCCCGCCGCGGAGGAGGAGACCGAGACCCCTGGCGAGCTCGAGACCCCAGTCGCGGCTGCGCCTGACTCCGTCGCCGACCCCGTCGCCGACCCCGACCCCGACGCCGATGACGTCTCCTGACGGCCCTCATGGCGAGTGACGTTTTGGTCATCGGGTCGGGGCCGGCCGCCCTGGTGATCGCCGGCGAACTCGCGTCCCGCGGCCTGCAGGTGGAGGCCCTGAGTGCCGAGGATCCCCGCGCTCCCTGGATCAACACCTATGGCATCTGGGCCGACGAGGTGGAGGCCCTGGGCCTGGCGCCGCTGCTGTCCCACCGCTGGAGCAACACCGTCAGTTATTTCGGGGCCGGTGGTCCCGCCGAGTCGCGGCCCGTGCGCCACGGCCGCGACTACGGGCTGTTCGACAAGCGGGCCCTGCAGGAGCACTGGCTGCAGCGCAGTGACCAGTCCGGGGTGCGCTGGCATCGCGGCCGAGCCACGGCGATCGTCCATGACGCCGGGGGCTCCCTGGTGAGCTCAGGCGCCACCCCTGAGCTGCGGGCGCGCCTCGTGGTGGATGCCACCGGCCATGAGCCGGTGTTCGTGCGACGCGGCAGCGATGGTCCGGTGGCGGGCCAGGCCGCCTACGGCATCGTGGGGCGCTTCAGCCGCCCCCCGATCGAGCCCGGCCAGTTCGTCTTCATGGATTACCGCTCCGATCACCTCAGCGCGGCGGAGCGGCGTGCTGAGCCGCCCACCTTTCTCTACGCCATGGATCTCAGCGACGGGCAGTTCTTTGTGGAGGAGACCTCCCTGGCCCTGGCCCCGGCCGTGCCCTTCGCCGTGCTCCAGGACCGGCTGCAGCGTCGCCTGGCGCAGCGGGACGTGCAGGTGCAGGAGGTGCATCACGAGGAGTTCTGCCTTTTCCCGATGAACCCCCCCCTGCCCGACCTGTCGCAGCGGGTGGTGGGCTTCGGCGGGGCCGCCGGCATGGTGCACCCCGCCTCCGGCTATCTGGTGGGAGGTCTGCTGCGCCGCGCCCCCGATTTGGCCCGGGCGGTGGCCGACGGGCTGCAGGCGGGGCTCGACGGCGAGGCCCTGGCCCAGGCGGCCTGGGGCGGGCTGTGGCCGGCAGAGCTGCGCTGGAAGCATGCCTTCTTCCGCTTCGGGCTCGAGAAGCTGATGCGCTTCGACGAGGCGCGCCTGCGCCATCACTTCGCCACCTTTTTCTCGCTGCCGCCGGAGCAGTGGTATGGCTTCCTCACCAACACCCTGGCGCCGCCCCAGCTGCTCGCCGCCATGGTGCGCCTGTATGGCCAGGCCCCCTGGGATGTGCGCTGGGGTCTGATGGGACTGCAGGGCCGCGAACCGGCCCTGCTGGCCCGCATGCTGGCGGGGGGCGGATGATGCCGGCTGACACCCGCGCCGATCTGCTGGCCCTGCTGCGGGGCCGTCCCAGTGGGGAAGAACGCCAGCGGGTGCGGCCGCTGATCGAGCAGCTCGAGCGCGAGCGGCCTGCCGATCTAGAAGCCCCCGGGGCGGAGCTGCTGCTGCGCGGGGTGTGGGAGCTCCGCTGGAGCAGCAGTGCCCTTCCCTATCTGGCCGTGGCCCCCTGGATCGAGAACCTGCAACTGCTCGATCCTCAGCGGGGCCGGGGCATGAACCTGCTGCGTCTGGCGGGGCCCCTGGGTTCGGTCGCCGGCATCGCCGTGCAGGCGGCGATTGCGATCGAGCCGCGTCCGGCCGAGGGTGGGCCCTGCCAGCGGGTGAGCGTGTGCTTCGAGCGCGGCGGCTGGCTCGGTCCCCAGCTCGGCGAGCGCCGGCTGCAGTGGCTGCGCGAGGTGAGCCAGAGCTTTCCGGCCTGGCTGGCCATCACCGTGCTCGATCAGGAGCTACGGGTGTGCCGGGGCAATGCCGGCACCTTGTTCGCCCTGGTGCGGCGGCCCGATCTGCGTCTGGAGGATCTGTTGGCCTGATGCAGGTTCAGGGCCATTCGGCTTCGGGGTCGTCGCCCTCGTCGTCGTCCGGTGGCCAGGCCAGGTTGACCACCACGGGGGCGTGGTCGCTGGGCTGCTCGTTGCCCCGCACCGCCCGGTGGATGACGCAGCCGGTGGCCAGTTCCTGCAGGCTGTCATCGAGATAGATGTGGTCGATCCGCCAGCCGCGGTCCCGCTCCCAGGCGGCGCTGCGGTAGTCCCACCAGCTCCAGTGGCCGCTGGCCGGCTCGAACAGGCGGAAGGCATCGTGGAGCTGATCGCCGAGAAGCTCGCGCAGCGCCTGGCGTTCAGCCTCGCTGGCCATGATGCCGCCGGTCAGGCGCTCGGGGTCGTGGAGGTCGCGCTCCTCCGGGCCGATATTGAAGTCTCCCAGCATCACCAGCGGCTCCCCCTCCGCCTGCTGAAGGGTCAGGTAGCGCTGCAGGCAGGCAAGCCAGCGCAGCTTGTAGGGGTATTTGTCGCTGGTCAGCGACGAGCCGTTGGGCACGTAGAGGTCGAGCACCCGCACGCCATCGATGCGGGCGCTGATCACCCGCTTCTGCTCGTCGAGTTCGGCGGCCACTGGATCGCTGGGCAACAGGGCGGCGAAGCCCAGGCGCACGTCTTCGAGGGGGAGGCGGCTGAGGATCGCCACGCCGTTGTAGGCCTTCTGGCCGCTGATCGCCGTGGCATAGCCGAGGGCGGCGAAGGCGTCGTGGGGGAAGAGCGCATCGGCCACCTTGGTCTCCTGCAGGCAGAGCACCTCGGGCTGTTCCGCCGCCAGCCAGGCGGTGACCTGCTCCAGGCGGGTCCGCACCGAATTGACGTTCCAGGTGGCGATCCGCATCGAGTTCGGCTTCCGTGGTCCGGCCAGGTCTCCTAACATCCGGTTCCCCTTTGAGCCCGCATCCGCGTGTCAGGCCATGGCTCGTTCCTCTTCTCCGCTGGTCCGCGCCGGACTCGGTGCCACGGGCCTTGTCCTGCCACTGGCCCTTGCCTTCGGCCTTGCCCCTGAGGTTCTGGCCCAGCAGAGCGGTTACGGCCAGACAATGGGCAGCTCGCCGATGGAGCAGCAGCTCTATGACAGCGGCACCGGCAAGCCGAGCGGGGGCTCCATCCTCGACTCCACCAATCCGCTGGATCTGATGAACAAGATCCGCCGCGGCACCGCCATGGACGACGCCACCCCGCCCAGTTCGGCGATCGATCAGGCCCTCAGGGAGCTGGACGCCCAGTCGGCGCCGCCCCGTCCGGCGCCTGGGGTGGCGCCTGGCCCGGCAACGTCGCTGCTGACGGCCCCCTGAGCGGGGCCAGGCCCCAGTTGGCGGCGAGCTTGTCGAGGCGGGGGTCGGGCTTGCTCGGATCAGGGCTGCGCAGCCGCGCCTGAGCCAGGGCCTCCTGAGCCCCCTTGATGTTGCCCAGATCGTGGCGCAGCAGGGCCAGACCGAGCAGGGGGCGCTGGTCCTGGGGGAAGTCGCTGGCGCTCTGGGTGTAGGTGGCCTCCGCCGCAGCCTTCAGCTCCCGCTTCTGCTGCAGCTCCGCCAGCAGCAGGCCCAGCCCCAGGGCTTCGGGCTTCACCGGCGGCTTGCG
>CAIRWM010000050.1 GCA_903882285.1 uncultured cyanobacterium | reverse complement strand
GCTGGCTCTGCCTACGTTGGTTCAAATCCAACCCGGCCCACCTTCCACATGCCCTTGTAGCTCAGCGGTAGAGCACTCCCTTGGTAAGGGAGAGGTCACGAGTTCAAGTCTCGTCAAGGGCTTCTTCACAACCGCTGCCTCCACGAGTGGAGCCCTAGCGTCAGCAAACGCCCTGCCCCTTTGGTGATGCGCGCCGGGACCCTCCTGCTGACGGCCCTGCTGCCCCTCCAGGTGATCCAGCCCCAGTCCCCCCCGCCGTTGGCCAGCAGGGGGTCGTCCGAGACCACGGCGGCCGTCTGCGTGCTGGCGCCCAGGGTCCATGCCGACCGCAGCGGGGCGGCCACCGCCCTGGTGCCCGTCGCGGCCCCGACGATCTTCGCCGTAGGCAGGTTCGCGGAGGTGCAGCTGGAGCGGCAGGACCAGCTCCTCTGGCGCCAGCAGGCCAGTGCCGAGGGGCCGATCGAGGGGCCAATTCACTGGCCCCTGGCGCCGCTGCAGCCCGGTGATCGCCTGATGCTGCGCCTGCGGCCGGAGGGGGCGGCCCCTGGCGACTTCGCCGCCATCGCGCTCATCGCCGCGGACCCCACCGTGCTGGAGCGTGGCGCGATGCTGCGGCGGCGGATCGGGCAGGATCCGGCCGCCTGGAAGCAGGCCGTGGAAGCGGAGCTCGCCCCCGGCAACCTGGCCCAGGCCATGGCCCTGCTGTTCGATTTCGACGGGCCAAGTGCTCCCTCCATCAACGCCCTGCGCCTGGAGGTCCACGCCCGCGGCTGTGGGGCTGACGCCGTGACACCCCAGCCCGTCCCGCAATGAACCCAAGCTCCGACCTGCTGACGCCGCCGCTCACCGCCATGCGGGAGCCGGTGCGGCAGGGTCAGACCCGGCCGCTCGCCTGGCGGCTGGCGCAGCTCAACCGGCTGGCGGCCCTGCTGGACGCCGCCGCCGATGCGCTGCCGCAGGCCCTCGCCGCCGATCTGAGCAAGCCGGCGCTGGAGGCAGTGCTGGAGCTGGGCGCCGTGCGTCAGGAACTGGGGCTGACGCGGCGGCGCCTGGGCCGCTGGATGAGGGCCACACCGCTCGGCCTGCCGTTCTGGATGCTGCCCGGCCGAGCCGTGCTGCAGCCGGAGCCCCTGGGCTGTGTGCTGATCCTGGCCCCGTGGAACTACCCCTTCCAGCTCTGCCTCCAGCCCCTGGTGAGCGCCCTGGCGGCCGGCAACACCGTGGTGCTCAAGCCCTCGGAACTGGCCCCCCGGACCGCGACGCTGATCGCCGACCTGATCGCCGACCATCTGCCCGCCGAAACCGTTCAGGTGGTGCTCGGGGACGGCAGCGTGGCGGCCCAGCTGCTGGAGAAGCGCTTCGACCACATTTTCTTCACCGGCAGCAGCCGGGTGGCGGGGCTGGTGCTGGCGGCCGCCGCCCGCCACCTCACCCCCGTCACGCTCGAACTCGGCGGCAAGTGCCCGGCGATCGTGCTCGACGACGCCGATCTGCTCCCCAGCGCCCGGCGGCTGGCCTGGGGAAAAGGCCTCAACGCCGGTCAGACCTGCATCGCCCCCGACCACCTGCTGGTGACCCCAGCGATGCGGGAGCCGCTGGTGGCGGCCATCGGGGACGCCTGGCGGCACTTCCACGGCCCCGATCCGCTCGCCAGCAAGGATCTGGCCTCGATCGTCAACGACGCCCAGTTCACCCGGCTGGAGGGGCTGCTGCAGGGGGCGCGACAGCGGGGCCAGGTGCTGGTAGGTGGCCGCAGCGATGCGAGTCGTCGTCGCATCGAACCCACCCTGCTGGACGTGAGCGACCCCGACACCGATCCGCTGCTGCAGGAGGAGCTGTTCGGCCCGCTTCTGCCGGTGGCGGTGGTGCCCGACCTCGAGGCCGCCCTGGAGCGCGTGCGCCACGCTCCCCTCCCCCTGGCCACCTATCTGTTCGGCGGCGATGCCGCCGCCCGGCGACGCCTGCTGGAGAGCACCAGCTCCGGCAGCGTCGTCTTCGACGACGTGGTGCTGCAGGGCGCCGTGGCGCAGCTTCCTTTCGGCGGTATCGGCGAGAGCGGCATGGGCCGCTATCACGGCGAGGCGGGCTTCCGCACCTTCTCCCATGCCCGCACGGTGCTGCACCGTCCCACCTGGATCGACCCGCCATTTCGCTACCCGCCCTACGCAGGCAACGTGAGGCTGATGCGGCGCCTGCTGGGCTGAGCCCTCGGCACCGCACACCAGTGTTCCGGAGCGCAGCGGCCGGGAGGGACCTGCACGCGAAATTGGTCCGCCGGGGGGCTGGTGGCACCTGGATCTGACCCTTAAGGTGCCGCCAGCCCTCACCCGTCGCGCCCATGCGTCGCTCCTTCGTCGCCCTGGCCCTGGCCCTGGTGTTGCCCCTGCCGGCCCTGGCCGGCCAAGTCACCGTCAAGGACGGCGAAACCCTCTCCGAGATCGCCGATCGCCATGGCATCAGCGTGAGCCGGCTGATGCAGATCAACGGCATCCTGAACGCCGACCTGGTGGAAGCAGGCCGCAAGCTCACGGTGCCCAGCAGCGGCGGCGGTGGGGCCTCTCACTCCGGTGGTGGCAACGGCCGCGTCACGGTGCAGGACGGCGAGACCCTCTCCGAGATCGCAGACCGTCATGGAATGAGCGTGAGCCGGCTGATCGGGCTCAACAACATCAGCGACCCCGACCACGTGGAGGCAGGCCGCACTCTGGTGGTGACCGGACGCGCCCAGGGCAGCAGCAGCGGCAGCAGTGGTGGCTCCAGCTATCGCAAGGGGGCCAGTGAGCACGTGGTCCGGGCGGGTGAAAGCCTGTCGGTGATCGCCGACGGCTACGGCATCGGCCTCAGCAAACTGATCGCGATCAACGCCATCGCCGATCCCGACCTGGTCGAGGCCGGCACGCGCCTGCGCCTCAAGGGCAACCCCGCCGCACCGAAACCGGCGACTCCGAAACCTGCCGCCAGCCGCCCTGCGGCCCCGGCCCCGCGCCCCAGGCCCGTGGAGAGTCCCGTCACCCCGAGCCCCGAACCCCGCCCCGCCCCGATCGAAACGGCCAGCATCACCCCTACCACCGTCACCCCAGTCACCCCGAGGGTCACCTCCAGCGTGGCCCGACCGGCCAGCACCCCGGTGGCCAGCAAGCCCACGGTGATCGCCAGCGCTTCCAAGCCGGTCAGCAGCGTGCCCCCCAGCAGCAAGGCCGACTGGCGCACCTATGGGCCGCTGCAGGTCGACTGGTCCAACTGGCAGCCGATGGGCGGCAGCATGGTGGCCCCAACCCTGAACAGCCGCGGGGAATCGCTTTACATGGCGATCAACTGCGGCGCCCGCAAGATCAACGCCACCAGCCAGGCGGGTCTCTGGAAAACCTGGGACGATCCCCAGGCGGACTTTGAACTGCAGCTGGTCAACGACTACTGTAAAAACCGCACCCTCTGATCCGGCCCTCCGACTCCGACCCGCCGCCAGGTTCATGCCGCCCAGTGCAGCGGCCAGGGCGATCGCAGGTAATGTCGCCCTGTCTCGCGTAACCAGAGCCGCTGGGCGCCGTCATCGCTTTCACTGACGAGCGCCTCCTGCACCAGTCGACGGGCGAGCCAGCCCCAGCGCTGTTCGTCGCTGCCATGGGCCCCGGCCAGATCCTCAGCCAGGCTGCGCAGGTCACGCCCGCTGCGCTCTTCGAGTGCCGTCAGCACCACGGCCGCCTGATCCGACCAGTCCCGGCGCCGGTGCTGAGCGCGGCAGTTGTCGCAGCGGCCGCACGGGGCCGCCAGTTCCCCTACGACAAGCAGCAGGGCCTGCTCGCGGCAGCCCTCCCCCTCCGCCACCGACTCCATGCGCCGCAGCTGGCGCTGCGCCAGCTCCAGCCGCTGCTGTTCGAGGCGACGCTGCTCCTCCGGCAGCTGCTGGGCTGTGGAGCGCATCGCCCAACCCAGGCTGACCCGATCGGCGGGATCGAAGAACACCAGGCAGTGAGCGGGATGACCATCGCGACCGGCCCGACCCGACTCCTGCAGATAGCCCTCGGCACTGGCCGGCAGATCCAGATGCAGCACCAGCCCGACATCGGGCCGGTCCACCCCCATCCCAAAGGCCACTGTTGCCACCAGCACCGGCGCGGGATGCTCCTGGAAGTGCTCCAGGGCCAGCTGGCGGCTCTGGGGATCCAGCCCGGCGTGATACGCGATCGCCTCCACGCCAGCCGAAGACAGCCGGGCCGCCCACTGTTCTACCGATCGGCGGGTCCGGGCGTAGATCAGCACGGCTCCCCTGGCCGCGGCCACGGCTTCAAGCACCTGGGGCAGCGGATCCGCAGGACGCCGCTGCATCGTGTAGTCGAGGTTGGTGCGCCGCGCCGAGCGCACCTGAATCAGGGGACGGCGCAGTTGCAGCAGGCGGATGATGTCAGCGCGCACCTGGGGGGCAGCGGTGGCGCTCAGGGCCACGAGCGGTACGCCGGGGCAGAGGTGGCGCAACTGGCCGAGCCGCCGATAGTCAGGACGGAAATCATGGCCCCAGGCGCTGATGCAGTGGGCCTCATCCACCGCCAGAGCCACCAGCCGCCCAGAGTCGAGAACGTCATCGAGCAACTGGCGCGTGGCCTCAACCTGCAGGCGCTCGGGGGCCAGATAGAGGAGGCGCAGCCGGTCCTGGCGCAGGCGCTGCAGCAACTGGCGGCGCTCGGCGGGATCCAGCCCCCGGTGCAGACAGGCAGCGGCGATGCCGCGGCGCTGCAACTGGCTCACCTGGTCCTGCATCAGGGCGACCAGGGGCGAGATCACCAGCACGAGGCCCTCGCGCACCAGCGCGGGCAATTGAAAACAGAGGGACTTTCCAGCTCCGGTGGGCAGCACCGCCAGGCAGTCACGGCCGGCCAGCAGGGCCTCCACCACCGGACGCTGCCCGGGCCGGAAGGCCTCCCAGCCGAAGTGGCGATGGAGGGCCTGCTCAAGCGGATCCGGAGCCAACCCCACCCCATTCCTGGCGTCGCCCGACCATAGTCCGCACCACATCTGGAGTGCATCCGGCAGAGGCCCGACCCAGCCGGGCAGCGGGATCAGGGGCAAACATCAGGGCAGGGGTGGCGGCTCCAGCTGATCAGCAGCCTCCTCAACCAGCTGGAGCCGCACCCGCTTGCCACCGGCGAGCTCGCCCAGGGACACGCGCATGGTGGTGCCGCTCAGGGTCTGAAGCGCCTGAATCAGCTCGCGCAGATGGGGAGTGCTGCTGCCGCTCTCCACCCAAAGCCGCTCCTGCAGTCCGCCCAGCCGCCGCCAGCTGGTGTGCAGCTTGAGCACGGCGCTCTCCACCTGCTGGGCCTGATAGAGGGCATCGGACAAAATACCGAGGGCATCGAGCCGTTGGGCCTCCTGGATCGCCTTCTCGAGGTCCAGCTCCACCTGCTGGAACGCCCGCACCGCCAGGCCCGACTCGCTCGTCTTACTCAGCCAGCGGGCCGTGAGGGTGACGTCCTTGACCCGCTCCAGCTCCGGCTCGTCGCGCAGCACCCGGCGCAGATCGTCCTGCTGCTGCGCCGGCAACTTGGCCAGCTCCTTCACCAGCGGTGCCACCGCCCGGGGGGGCAGCAGGTTCTCGGCGGTGCGCTGGCGGATCTCCTCCGGCAGCAGGGGGCTGGTAGCCGCCGTGAACTCGTCGGTGAGGCGGCGCACCTGCTTGCGGGTGATCTGCTGACCCTCATTGGCCGCCTCGCCGATCATCTGCTGCACCTCCGGCTCGGCCAGGGCCGTTTCCAAGAACGCGCGCTTGGAAAAGTTGTTGACGCTCGTCTGTTCCAGCAGGCCATCACCGAGCATCTGATCCGCGGACACAGCCAGCTGGATCAGGGTGTAAGCGCGGGTCTTGCTGATCTCCCGCTCCCGCAACCACTGCAGGAAACCGGTGCCCCGACCCTCGCCGCCGCGCTTCTCCCGGTCACGCACGGCCCGCAGGATGCGGCCGCGCCAGATCTCGGTCTGCAGGTCGAAACGATCACAGACAGCCCAGGCCTCCTCGAGGCGGGCTAGGAATTCGATCGTGCTGATCGTCTCGCTGTCGGGGTCCGGCAGCTCAAGGTCGAGCACGGGCGCCTCGTTCTGGACCATGGAAGGAACGCCGGAGCAGCCGACGGAACAGGGCAGGGCGATGCTGCCACGCAGAAGCCCCGCTCCCGCTTGGCCCGCTCCGCCGCTGCCGATGGCCCCTCGCCGCTACCGATGGTCTGCCGGGACGACGAATCGTGACGCAGACGGAATAGGCACCCGACCCCGCAGGTAGGGTCGCTCCGACAGCCACCCGAACGTCTGCAGCAGCGATGGCCATCTCCCGCGGCGACAAAGTGCGCATCAAGCGCCCAGAGTCCTACTGGTTCAACGAGGTCGGCACGGTCGCCTCCGTCGACACCTCCGGCATCCGCTACCCCGTCGTGGTGCGCTTCGAGAAGGTCAACTACAACGGCTTCAGCGGATCCGAAGGCGGCATCAACACCAACAATTTCGCCGAAGCCGAACTCGAGAAGGCCTGAGCCGGCCGTCCCTGTCCGGAAGCAGAGTCATCTCGCGAGCGCATGACGCTCTCGGATGCCCGTACCCCCGAACAGCCAGCAGAACCGTCCTGTCCGCCGGAAGGCGAGAATCGAGTTCGTATCTGCTGGAGAGACCCTTCCGGTGCCCGAGCTGCCCGAAGTCGAGACCGTGCGGCGTGGCCTGGAGCGCCAGACCATCGATCAGCAGATGCAGCGGGTTGAGGTGCTGCGCTCACGGGCCATCGCCAGCCCCGCCAGCCCGGAATTGTTTGCCCTCGCCCTGCGCGACTGCCGACTGAAGCGCTGGCAACGGCGTGGGAAGTATTTGCTTGCCGACCTGAGTCATGCCAGCGACGGCACACCCGCCGGACAGTGGGGCGTCCATCTGCGCATGACCGGCCAGTTTCTCTGGCTGCAAAGCGAGCAACCGCCCTGCAGCCATACACGGGTGCGGATCTGGATGGCCGCCGGACAGGAACTGCGTTTTGTGGACACGCGCAGCTTCGGGCAGATGTGGTGGATTCCAGCGGGCACCCCAGCCGAAGCGGTGATGACCGGGCTGCAACGTCTGGGGCCGGAACCCTTCAGCGAAGCCTTCAGCGCCGGCTACCTGCAGGAACGCCTGCGCGGCTCCTGCCGACCGATCAAGAACGCGCTGCTCGACCAGTCCCTGGTGGCCGGGGTCGGCAACATCTATGCGGATGAATCCCTGTTCAGCGCGGGCATCCGCCCCCACACCCCCAGCGGCAGCCTGAGTTGCGATCAGCTGGAGACGCTGCGGGCGGCTCTGGTGGAGGTACTGGCCACCAGCATCGGCGAGGGTGGCACCACCTTCAGCGACTTCCGGGACTTAAGCGGCACCAACGGCAATTACGGCGGAGTCGCCTGGGTCTACCGGCGCGGCGGCCAACCCTGCCGGCGCTGCGGCACCGCCCTGCGGCGCGAACGCCTCGGCAGTCGCAGCAGTCATTGGTGCCCCAGCTGTCAGCGCTGAACCCACCGGACGCTTGACTGGAAACGCCATGACTCCACCACCGCTGCCGGTGCCGCCCAACCCCACCTCCAGGCCGGAGGCCGATCCCGGTCCGAGCTCCGCTGCAAACAAAGGCTCCGGCGCGGAACTCAGCCCACCCGGCAGTTCAGTCCCACGTGCTCCCGCAGGCCTGGGTGCGGCACTGTGCGCCGCCATGGCCGACCTACACCGCCGAGGCTGGTGCGATGGCACGGGCGGAAACTTCAGCTGCGTGCAGCAACGCCGACCGCTGCAGCTACTGATGGCACCCAGCGGCGTCGACAAGGGGAGCGTGTCCCCCGAGGAGCTGATCCTGGTAAATGCCGATGCCACGGTGATCTCGGGACGGGGCAAAGCCAGCGCCGAGACCCAGTTGCATCTGACCATCGTCGAAGCCACTGGCGCTGGAGCGGTGCTGCACAGCCATTCCCAGGCCGGAACTTTACTCTCCCGTCACGTCGCCCCCCGCACCAGCCCCCCCGAAAGTCCTCCGGCAGCCTCGGAGGTCCTGGAGCTGGAAGGACTGGAAATGTTGAAGGGGCTGGAAGGCGTGACAACCCACACCACCCGCGTGCGCATTCCTGTCCTCGCCAATGATCAGGACCTGGCCCGCCTGAGCCGCGCCGCCCGCCCCCTGCTCGCCTCGGCACCGCATGGTCTGTTGATTGCTGGTCACGGTCTCTATGCCTGGGGTCGGGATCTGGCGGTGGCTCGGCGGCACATCGAAATCCTGGAGTTTCTGCTGGAGCAGCACTGGCGCCAGCTGCTGCTCGAGGCTGTCACAGGCCAGCGCTCATGACTCTGCAATCGCCCATGGATCGCCCCATCAGCCATGTGCTGCTCGACATCGAAGGGACCACCTGCCCGGTCAGCTTTGTGGCGGACACCCTGTTTCCCTATGCCGCTCGCAGGCTGGAGCAGTACCTGCAGGAGCACGCTAAAGAGCCCATTGTGCGTGAACGCCTCCGCGAACTGTTCGCCTGCTGGCGAAAAGAGGACAACCCGACGGCCCAGGCCTTGCTGAGCGCGGCGCTGAGCAAGCAGGAAGCCCTCGCCGAGCCACAAACCAACGTCGTGCTCCCCTATCTGTTGTGGTTGATCGCTGAAGACCGCAAGGTCACACCCCTGAAGGACCTGCAGGGAATGGTTTGGGAAGAGGGCTATCGGCGCGGCGAGCTGGTCGCCCCTCTCTTCACCGATGTGCCCGAAACCCTGCGCCGCTGGCACAGCCAGGGGCTCGTGCTGAGCGTCTATTCCTCCGGCTCCGTCGCCGCACAGCAACTGCTCTACGCCCACAGCCATGCGGGAGACTTACGCCCCCTGTTCAGCCATTGGTTCGACACGCGCTCGGGGCCCAAGCAGGAGCCCGACAGCTACCGCCGCATCGCCGATCAGCTGAAAGTCTCCGCCGATCAAATCCTGTTCATCAGCGACCTGATTGCCGAACTGAAGGCCGCCGAGCGGGCAGGCCTTGCCGTGCTGTTCAGTGACCGGGAGGGCAACCCCCAGCGAAATCCAGAAACGTTCCCGATGATCCACTCGTTCGCAACACTGGATCCGCGCCATTGTCACCATCGGTCCTGAGACCATGACCAAAAGGCACCGCGATCAGGAGCTCGTGAGCATCAATCAGGCCATGCTCGAGAGTGTGGCTCGAGGGGACTGGAGCACCTATGCCCAGTACTGCCGCGAAGACCTCAGCTGCTTTGAAGCTGAAACCGAAGGCCAGCTGGTGGAGGGACTGGCCTTCCATCGCTTCTAATTCAAACTCCCGGTCGATCCGGGCAGCGCTGCAACGCCTGCTAGCCCGTGACCATGGTGCGGTCGCACCTGCGCTGGCTGAATGATGACGTGGTAGTACTCAGCTATGTGCGGCTGACCCAGAAAGTGATCAACGGCTCAGCGATCACCACCCGCTGCTGCGAAACCCGACTTTGGCAGCTGGACAGCGACGGCTGGCGACAGATGCACGTGCACCGGAGCTGATACCTGCGACGTGAGCCCTCCGAGCGTCCAATTGGGGATTCCTGAAAAAAGCGACCAGCCCGGCAGCTTGATTTAAGCCAAGTGCTAGGCGATAGAGAGCAATTCAGTTCGGCTATGCAGTGATCAGTTGTTCGCTTGTAACAAGCCGCCAAATGTGCATAAGCATCATCCATGAGGATGCGGGCCTCTGCCATGCGTAAAACCAAGCAGAAATAAAGACAAAAAAGAGGCGGAGGAGCCTCCGGATTTTCTCGGCACACATCACCAGAAACGCCATGGAGATTGAGGTTTCTGCACCTTTCGCAAG
>CAIRWM010000049.1 GCA_903882285.1 uncultured cyanobacterium | reverse complement strand
GCGGCCTCCGCCGGCGTGGCGAAACAGCTGACGGGGCTGCTGGCACCGCTGCCGCGGCGGTCCCAGGCGATCAGATCGAAGCGAGCCCGCACCGCCGCCGGCAGGCCCGCCGCCAGGGAGGGCAGGGCGCGACTGCCGGGACCAAACGCAGCCCCGGCATCGAGCACCAGAACGCCGATCCGCCGCGCCGGCTCGCGGGCACGGGCGCGGATCAGGGCCAGGTCCAGCGTCGCGCCGCGGCGCGCGGCATGGTCGATCGGCACCGGCAGGGTGGCGCACTCGTAGCCCTGCTGGGCCGGATCGCGGCAGGGCGTCCAGGCGAGCCGCCCGGCTGCGCCCACCGGCTCGGGCAGGAGCGGAGGCAGCGCCGGAGGTGGGGACGGAGGCAGTGCGATCACGACGATGCCCCGGGAGGCGATCCAGCGGCCCTGATGGAAGCATCCCGCAGCACCGGTCCGGGCCCGTCCCGGGGGGTTGACGCCCGTGGACCGCCGGGCACAGGCTGACGCCTCCAGCACCACCCTCTCTCACGAGCGCCGATGATCAACCGCCGCGCCGCGCTGCTGGCCCACAACGCCGGCATCTGGGAGGGCACCTTCGTGCGGCTCGACGGCGAGGGCCGTGAGCAGGAGCGCTTTGCCAGCCACCTGGAGGTGAGCGAGCAGGAGGGAACCATCGAGGCCGCCCTCACCAACGGCAGCAGCGGCAATGTGCGCCGCATGAGCTTCCGCGAGCCCCCAGCGGAGATGCAGATCGCGGCGGCCGGCCACTGGAGCCTCGGTCCCGACCGCATCGGCCCCTGGCCATGGATCAGTGAGCTCTGCCTGGTGCACGGCGAACGCCGCCGGCGGGTGGTGCTGCGCCACGGCAGCGAGAGCCTCGAGAGCCTGGTGGTCGTGTGCGAGGGGCGGCCGGAGCAGCGGGAGCCGGCGCCACCGGCGCCGCTGCAGCTGGAGCCGCAGTACGGCGCCGAAGCGCCGGGACAGCAACTCTGGAAACCGGAAGCGGGCCTGGAGATCGAAACCATCGCCCGGCGACAGCCGGGCAGCCCCCAGCGCCTGGCGCTGCGCTGGTCACCGGAGCCCGGCCTCCGCCTGGAACTGGTGCGTGGCCACGACGCCTACGGCCTGCTGCAGCCCCTCTGAACGGCGGCCGGCGCCCGGGCTCCCCAGGCCGACGGCGCCAGGGCAGACTGGACGCCTGGTTCCACGGTCATGACCGTTTCCCTTCCGGGCAGTTCCGGCAGCATCACCACCCAGCTCGGGCAGCAGGGCCTGGGGCAGCAGCCCTGGTGGGTGGAGCAGTGGATGGAGCTGATCAACTCCTACCGCTACAAAAAACGGCTCGAGCGCGCCTGGGATTACGCCCGCTCCGGCAACGTGCTCTCGATCCGCTTCGAGGGGCGACGGGTGCATGCCCGCGTCCAGGGCACGGAAAAAGACCCCTACAAGGTCAAGCTCTGGCTCGATGTGCTCAACGACGAGGACTGGGGCTACGTGCTCGAGGCCCTCAGCCAGAAGGCGCGCTGGTCGGCCCAGCTACTGGCGGGGATCATGCCCCAGGACATCGAGCGCGCCTTCGCCGCCAGCGGCAAGCGGCTGTTCCCCTTCAAGCTGCAGGAGGTGCGCAGCGAGTGCAGCTGCCTCGACAAGGCCAATCCCTGCAAGCACATCAGCGCCGTGTATTACCTGATGGGGGATCGCTTCAGCGAAGACCCCTTTGTGCTCTTCCAGCTGAGGGGTCGCACCCGCAGCCAGCTGCTCACCGAGCTGGCGGTGCGCCGCCGTGAAGGCGCTGACACGCAGCTGGAGCAGGCCCCCCACCCGCTCCACCCTGCCCTGGGCGACCCCGGCCGCTGGTGGCGCTACGACGCCGCTCTCGATCCCGACCTGGTGGTCATCACCCCGGCGCTGGAAGGAGAGTCGGGACTGGATGAAGCCGGGCCTCTGCCCCTGGCCGAGGAACCGCGCTTCCCCGAGGCCAATCACCTCTTCCTGGAACGGCTGCGCCAGCAGGGCCAGACCCTCGGCCAGCTGGCGATGGCGCGGGCCATGGCCGCCGGGGCCGAGCCCGCCAACGGCAGCGCAGAACCTGTCAACGACAGCGCGTGAGCGACGCTGCCTGGCTGACGCCCGAGCGGATCGGCATCGCCGCCCAGATCCTGGACTCGCACCGCCGGGCCTTCGCTGCCCCCCTGCTGGCGGGCTGCGGCCCGGAACGGCCACGGCAGCAGGCGGCCCAGGAACTCTTCGCCGCCCCTGCCGTGGTGGTCGCCCACGACGGTGGCGCCGATCCGCGCCTGATCTATGCCAACCGGGAGGCCCTGCGCCTTTGGCGACGGTCCTGGGACGAGCTGGTGGGCCTGCCCTCGCGGCTCACCGCCGAGCCCGGCCAACGGCAGGAACGGGCCGCCGCGCTCGAACGGGCGCGGCGGTGGGGGGCGATCGAGGGCTACGGCGGCATCCGCATCGACAGCCACGGCCGCCGCTTCCGCATCGCCGGCGCCCGTCTCTGGTGCCTGCGCGATGCCGTCGGCCAGCCCTGCGGGCAGGCCGCCGGCTTCGAGAGCTGGTGGTGGCTGTGAGCCACGGCGGCGGAACGCGCTTCGGTTCCCGCGACAACCCAGTCGTGGCAGCCGAACCGGAGCGGGAGCACCGAACCGGATCGGGCGGTTGACGCGACCTGAGGTCGCAGCCATCCCCGGCACATTGACGAAGCGATCCACCATCCCTTCGCAGCCATCCCCATGCTCACCCTGCGCCATTCCCCCTTCGATCTCTTCGACCGGCTCGAGCAGCAACTGCAGAGCGCCGAGCGCGTTCCCGCCGCCGAAGTGCATGACACCCCCGAGGCCTACGAGATCGCCCTGGAACTGCCCGGCGTCGACAAGGACTCGATCGACGTCAAGGCCACCGACCGCAGCCTGATCGTCAGCGCCGAGCGCAAGGCCCCCCAGTCGGCCGCCGCTCCGGCAGAGGGCGAGGCCGGCCAGAAGGGCGAGTCCCGCGGCCCCCTGCTGAGCGAATTCCGCTACGGCACGTGGAGCCGCAGCTTCCGCTTCCCCGGCGGCATCCAGCGCGAGGGCCTCGAGGCCCACTACCGCGATGGCGTGCTCAGCGTGCGGGCGCCCAAGGCCCAGACGATGACCACCGTCAGCGTCAAGGTGGAGGGCTGACCCCCAGCGGCACATGAAGCCGCGCCACGAGAGAGGAACCCCCGCCCCGGTCGACCCGCTCGACCGGGGCTTACTGCTGCCCCATGGGAGCCTCACCCACCCTGTGGCGGCAGGCCGAACGGCAGCACGATCCAGCCCCACCACTGTCCTGGCTTCCTACAGTCCGTCCACCGCTGCCAGGAGACGGATCCGATGACCATCACGTCGCCCCCCAGCCCCGCAGCCCCCACTCCCGCGGCCGGACGCCTCAGCCTGCAGTGCGAGGCGATCGCCGCCGACACCACCGCGATCCGCTCCCTCGACTGGGACCGCAGCCGCTTCGACATCGAGTTCGGCCTACGCAACGGCACCACCTACAACAGCTTCTTGGTGCGGGGTGAGCTCACGGCCCTGATCGACACCAGCCACCTCAAGTTCGCAGGCACCTGGTTGCCGTTGCTGCAGGAGCAGATCGACCCACGCTCGATCGATTATCTGATCGTCTCCCACACCGAGCCCGACCACTCCGGCCTGATCGGCCACCTGATCGACCTCCATCCCGAGATCGAGATCGTCGGCAGCAAGGTGGCCATCCAGTTCCTGGAACATCAGGTGCACCGTCCCTTCCGCAGCCGGGCGGTGAAAAGCGGCGACGAGCTCGATCTGGGCACCAACCCAGACAGCGGCGTGCAGCACCGCTTCGAGTTTCTCAGCGCCCCCAACCTGCACTGGCCCGACACGATCTTCTCCTTCGACCACGGCACCGGCACCCTCTATACCTGTGATGCCTTCGGCCTGCACTACTGCAGCGAGCAGCTGTTCGACAGCGATCCCGGCGCCATCGCCCCCGACTTCCGCTTCTACTACGAGTGCCTGATGGGCCCGAACGCCCGCAGCGTGCTGCAGGCCCTCAAGCGCATGGACGCCCTGCCGGAGATCAGCACGATCGCCGTCGGCCACGGGCCGCTGCTGCGCGAGCACCTGAGCCTGTGGCTCGACGACTACCGCGCATGGAGCAGCCAGCGCAGCGCCGGCGAGGCCTACGCCGCCATCTGCTACGTGAGCCAGTACGGCTTCTGTGACCGCCTCAGCCAGGCGATCGCCCGCGGCGTCGCCAAGGCCGAGGCCGGAGTGCAGCTCGTCGACCTGCGCGCCACTGACCCCCAGGAGCTCAGCGCGCTGATCGGCGAGGCCTCGGCGGTGGTGGTACCCACCTGGCCAGCCGAGCCCGATCCGGAGCTGCAGGCCTCGATCGGCACCCTGCTGGCGGCCCTCAAGCCCAAGCAATGGCTGGCCTGCTACGACGCCTACGGCGGCAATGACGAACCGATCGATTCCGTCGCCGGTACGCTGCGATCCCTCAACGCCCAGGAGGCCTTCACGCCGCTGCGCATCCGCCAGGTGCCCGGCGCCGCCGACTACCAGCGCTGTGAGGAGGCCGGCACCGACCTGGGCCAGCTGCTCAGCCGCGCCAAAACGATCGCGGCGATGAAGGCCCTCGACGCCGACCTCGACAAGGCCCTCGGCCGCCTCTCCGGCGGTCTCTACGTGGTCACCGCCCGGCAGGGTCATGGTGAAGCCGCCCGCAGTGGCGCGATGGTGGCCAGCTGGGTCAGCCAGGCCAGCTTCGAACCGCCCGGCATCACCGTGGCGGTGGCCAAGGACCGGGCGATCGAATCGCTGATGCAGGTGGGCGACCGCTTTGTGCTCAACATCCTGCGCGAGGACAACCACCAGAAGCTGCTGCGCCACTTCCTGCGCCGCTTCCCCCCCGGGGCCGATCGGTTCGCCGGCGTGACCGTGCTGGAGGAGGCCGCCGAAGGCGGTCCGGTGTTGGGGGATGCCCTCGCCTTCCTGGGCTGCCGCGTCGCCCAGCGGATGGAGGGACCCGACCACTGGATCATCTACGCCGAGGTGGAGCAGGGCAAGGTGGCCGACAACAGCGCCAGCACCGCCGTGCATCACCGCAAGGTGGGCAACCACTACTGAGATGACCAACACTCCCACCCGCGCCCCAAGTCCCGCCGCCGCGAGCACGGCCGAGGCGCCCGCCCCGGCCGAGCGCCGGGTGATCGCCCTGCCACTCGAACCCGGCCTGCTGTGTCTGCGCGGCCTCAGCCCCAAGCGCCTGCGCTTCGAGGTGGAATACGGCCTGGAGCGCGGCACCACCGCCAACAGTTTCCTTTTCGAGGCGGGCAGGGCCGCCGACGGCCATCCGGTGCCGCCGGTACTGATCCACCCTCCCGGCATGACCTACGCCGGGCCCTTCTTCGAGGCCCTGGCGACGCGGGTTGCGGCGGACGCCCCGCTGAAGGTGGTGGTGGGGGTCGTGAACCCCAACCGGGTGGAGCTGCTGCGGGCGATGGCGGAGCGTTGGCCGCACCTGGCGCTGGTCACCTCCAATGCCGGAGCCAAGCTGGTGCGGGAGCTCTGGGAGCAGCGGCGTCCGCCCGCCGCCGGCGCGCCCGAGCCGCCGCCCCTACCCCCCCTGCCTCCGATCGATGTCGTCAAGCAGGAGTCGTGCCGCCGCCTGGCCGGAGGCTTCAGCCTCTGTCTGATCCCGGCACCCACCCCCCGCTGGCCGGGCGCCCTGATGGCGTTCGAGGAGAGCACCGGCCTGCTGATGAGCAGCAAGCTCTTCTCGGCCCACATCTGCGCCGAGGCCTTCGCCGAGACCAACCGCAGCAGCACCGAGGAGGACCGCCGCTGGTTCTACGACTGCTTGATGGCGCCGATGGCCCGTCAGGTGGAGACGCTGCTCGACCGCCTCGACGAGCTGCCGATCCGTACGATTGCCCCCTTCCATGGCCCGGCCATCGCCGCAAGCTGGCGCAGCCTCGTGGCTGACTACCGCCGCTGGGGGGAGAACCAGGGCCGCACCAACCTGTCGGTGGCGCTGCTTTACGCCAGCGCCTACGGCAACACCGCCGCCATCGCCGACGCCCTGGCCCACGGAGTGGCGCGCAGCGGCGTGCGGGTGGAGAGCCTCAACTGCGAATTCGCCGAACCGGAGCAGCTGCTGCAGACGATCAGAAACTGCGACGCCCTGCTGATCGGTTCGCCGACCCTCGGCGGCCACGCCCCGACGCCGATCGTCTCCGCCCTCGGCACGGTGCTGGCGGAGGGCGACCGCAGCAAGCCGGTGGGGGTGTTCGGCAGCTTCGGCTGGAGCGGCGAGGCGATCGACCTGCTGGAGACGAAGCTGCGTGACGGTGGCTTCGCCTTCGCCTTCGAACCGATCCGGGTCAAGTTCAGCCCCGACTCCACCACCCTGCGCAGCTTGGAGGAAACCGGCGTCGCCCTCGGTCGCGACCTGATCACCGAACAGCGGCGCCGCAGCCTGCGCCGACCGGCCGGCGGTCTGCGCGAGAGCCGCAGCAACCCGGCCCTGCAGGCTCTTGGCCGCGTCATCGGCCCGCTCTCGATCGTCACCGTGCGGCGCGGTGAGGGGAAGGAGGCCGCCAGCGGGGCGATGGTGGCCAGCTGGGTGAGCCAGGCCAGCTTCTCGCCCCCCGGTTTCACGGTGGCGGTGGCCCGCGACCGGGCCGTCGAGAACCTGCTGCACGTGGGCGTCCGCTTCGCCCTCAACGTGCTGGCGGCGGGGCGTGAAAAGGAGCTGATGAAGCGCTTCCTCAAGCCTTTCGCCCCCGGCGCCGACCGCTTCGAGGGCCTGACGATCGAGAGCAGCCCCGACGGCCAGCCCGTGCTGCCGGAGGCCCTGGCCTGGCTGGAGGCGACGGTAATGCAGCGCATGGAGTGCGGCGACCACTGGCTGCTCTACGCCCAGGTGAACCACGGCGGTCTGCTGGATGCCAGCGGTATCCCGGCGGTGCACCAGCGCCGCATCGGCAGTAGCTACTGAAGCCGCCCCCTCGCCGCCCGGCCAGGCAGGGGCACCTAACTCATAACCACTCCGACTTAGGCTATGCTGGCGGCCAGCGCCACCACCCAGCCGTCGCCACGCCATGGACCTGAGCAACCCCGCCACCCTCGCCAACCTCGAGGCCGCCTTCGGCGGCGAGAGCATGGCCAACCGCAAGTACCTCTTCTTCGCCAACGTGGCCAAACAGCTCGGCAACGCCGAACTGGCGAAGCTGTTCCGCGACACCGCCGCCCAGGAGACCGAGCACGCCTTCGCCCACTTCCGCCTGCTCCACCCGGAACTGGTGTTCGAGGATCCGTCCTCCCTCAGCGAGGAGCAGAAGCTGGCGACACTCTCCCGCTGCCTGCAGCTGGCGATCGAAGGGGAGACCTACGAGTACACCACCATGTATCCGGAGTTCGCCGCCCAGGCCCGCAGCGATCGCGACGCCAGCGCCGAGGCTGAGTTCCACAGCCAGATCAACGAATCCCACGACCACGCCGGCCTCTTCCGCACGGCTGCGAAAAACTTCGGCCTGCTGACGCCGATCGAGCATCATCACGCCGATCGCTACACGGTGGCCCTGGAAGCCTTGCAGGGCCAGGGCACGGCCGGTGAGGCCGCCACGTCCGTGGACGGCCTGTGGATCTGCAAGGTCTGCTCGATGATCTACGACCCGGCCCAGGGCGACCCCGATTCCGGCATCGCCCCTGGCACGCCATTTGAGGCTATCCCCGACGACTGGTCCTGCCCGATCTGCGGCGTCCGCAAAGCCAGCTTCGTGCCCTACCGCCAACCGGAACTGCTTCCCGCCGCCTGAAGCCGCTGTGGCGGAGTGGGGCAGGCCTCCGCAGCGGCTTTGCCCACCGCCCCACCACATGCTCCCAGAAAGGTGCGCAGCGTCGCATACCGGAGCGCTGCGCGGCGCGCTATCGCGACTTTGTGCTGATTCCCCAAGCCGATCTCACCTGGCTGATCCGGCCGGAGCGCAGCCCCATGCCCCTCCTGCCCTTCCGGGCCCCCGCCAACTCTGTCAGCGACGTGAAGGCCCTGGTGGATTCAGGCCCATGGGGCCCGATGGCTAGCAGCACACTGCAGGGTGGGCACAAGCCCTGAACCTCAGGCCGCCTGAGGCGGGGTGGGATGGGAGCCACCACCGGCCACGAAGGGCAGCACCAGGGTGGCCCAGTGGTCAGGGCGCTCAGGGCGGCGGCGGCGGGCACGGCGGACGCCGAAGGGCACCCGCACCACGTTGGTGCCTTCCACCCTGTGGGTGGCCCCTGATTCGCCGTTGCTGCCGTTGCCGTTCATGGTCCCCGAAATGGTGAATGGCGAGATGCCTGGCCGCGCTGTTAGCGGCAAGCACGGCAATGATGCGCCATACCGCACAGAAATGTAACCCCCGAAACCGTCAGGCTGCCACTTGCGCAACTGCCACAGCGACTGGAGTCCCCGTGGCCGTCCCGGCGACCACCTCCTCCACCGAGGGGCAGGTGCAGACCAGGTGGCGATCGCCGAAGGCATTGTCGATGCGGGCCACCGCCGGCCAGAACTTGCTGACCTGCTGCCGGGGGCCGGCTGGGAAGGCCGCAACCTGACGGCTGTAGGAACGATCCCACGCGTCGGCGGTGACGGCGGCCAGGGTGTGGGGCGCCCGCTTGAGGGGGTTGTCGAGCGGGTCGGCGATGCCGCTCTCGATGGCCGCCACCTCGGCGCGGATGGCGATCATCGCATCACAGAAGCGGCCGATCTCCGCCAGCGATTCGCTCTCGGTCGGTTCGACCATCACGGTGCCGGCCACCGGCCAGCTGACGGTGGGGGCATGGAAGCCGTAATCCATCAACCGCTTGGCCAGGTCGTCGACCTCCAGGCCACAGCTGCGCTTGAGCGGCCGCAGATCGAGGATGCACTCGTGCGCCACCCGACCGCCAGCACCGCGGTAAAGCACCGGGAAATGGGGCTCGAGTCGCTCAGCGATCACGTTGGCCGCCAGCAGGGCCACCTGGCTGGCGGTGCGCAGGCCCGCTCCGCCCATCATGCGGATGTACATCCAGCTGATCGGCAGGATGCCCGCGCTGCCCCAGGGGGCCGCCGACACGGGCCCGATCGCCTGACCCTGGGCATGGGCCGCACCACCCATCCCGCCGCCTCCCATCGGGGCCAGCGGATGGCCCGGCAGGAACGGGACCAGGTGCGCCGCCACCCCGATCGGCCCCACGCCGGGGCCGCCGCCGCCATGGGGGATGCAGAAGGTCTTGTGCAGGTTGAGGTGGCAGACGTCGGCACCGTAGAGACCCGGCTTGCAGAGCCCCACCTGGGCGTTGAGATTGGCCCCATCGAGGTACACCTGGCCGCCATGGCTGTGCACCACCTCGCAGAGGCGGCGGATGCCCGTCTCGAAGACCCCGTGAGTGGAGGGGTAGGTGACCATCACTGCCGCCAGATCGGCGGCATGGGCGCCGGCCTTGGCTTCGAGATCGGCCAGGTCGATGTTGCCCTGGTCGTCGCAGGCCACCGCCACCACCTGCATGCCCGCCATCACCGCACTGGCCGGGTTGGTGCCGTGGGCACTGGTGGGGATCAGGCAGATGCGGCGGTGGCCCTCTCCACGGCTGCGGTGCCAGGCGCGGATCACCATCAGGCCGGCGTACTCCCCCTGGGAGCCGGCATTGGGCTGCAGCGAGACCCCGGCAAAGCCGGTAATCGCCGCCAGCCAGCCCTCCAGATCGGCCACCAGCCGGTCATAGCCGGCCGTCTGGTCGGCGGGGGCGAAGGGATGCAGCTGGGCGAAGGCCGGCCAGCTCACCGGCGCCAGCTCGGCGGCGGCGTTGAGCTTCATCGTGCAGCTTCCCAGCGGGATCATGCCGTGGACCAGAGAGAGGTCCTTGCTGACCAGGTGCTGGATATAACGCAGCAGCTCGGTCTCACTGCGATAGCGGTGGAAGACCTCCTGGCGCAGCCAGGGTTCCCGGCGCAGCGGCAGGCCACTCAGCAGCGTCTCGATCGACGACGGGGCCTCGGCGGCTGAGGAGCCAGAGAGGGCCGCCTGCAGGGCGGCAAGGGCCTGGGCGGTGGCAGGGGCTCCCGAGGGCTCCGCCGCCAGGGCCGTGACCAGCCGCTCCAGCTCGGCCGGGGTGCTGAGCTCATCGAGGCTGATGGCCAGGGCGGCGCCGCAGGTTTCGCCCGCCACGCCGCGGCGCAGGTTGAAGCCGGCGGCGGCGGCCCGCTCCAGCAGCGCGGCCGCCTCCGGGCTGCGCAGCACCAGGGTGTCGAAGCCCGGGCCGGCATCCACGCTCAGGCCCAGCGCCGTCAGGGCCGCCGCCAGGGCGGCACGCTGGGCGACAATCCTCCCGGCGATCGCGCTGAGCCCGTCGGGGCCGTGGTGCACCGCGTAGAAGCTGGCCATCACCGCCAGCAGCACCTGGGCGGTGCAGATGTTGCTGGTGGCCTTGTCCCGGCGGATGTGCTGCTCGCGGGTCTGCAGCGCGAGCCGCAGGGCCGGGTTCCCCTCGGCATCGCGGGACTGGCCCACCAGGCGGCCGGGAATCTGACGTTTGAAGGCCTCGGTGGTGGCGAAGAAGGCGGCATGGGGGCCGCCGAAGCCCATCGGCACCCCGTAGCGCTGCAGGCTGCCGACAGCGATGTCGGCGCCGAGGGAGCCCACCGGAGCCAGCAGCACCTGGGCCAGGGGGTCGATCGCTACCACCGTGATCACACCGGCGGCGCGGGCGGAGGCCAGCAGCGGGCTCGGATCCCAAAGGCGGCCGTCCGTGCCGGGCAGCTGGATGAGCAGGCCGAAGGTGTCGTCAGGCAGGCCAGCTCCCGGGCCTGCGGCGGGGCCGGTGGCCAGCTGGCCGGCCAGCTCCTCGGCCGCGATCAGCTCCAGCTCCAGCCCCAGGGGCTCGGCCCGGGTCTGAAGCACGGCGAGGGTCTGGGGCAGAACGGCGCGATCCACCAAGAAGCGCTTCGCCCCGGGGCGCCGGCAAACCGCCAGGGCCATCGCCATCGCCTCCGCCGCCGCGGTGCCCTCATCCAGCAGGGAAGCGTTGGCGATCGGCAGGCCGGTCAGCTCACTGACGAGGGTCTGGAAATTGAGCAGGGCCTCCAGGCGCCCCTGGGCGATCTCGGCCTGATAGGGCGTGTAGGCGGTGTACCAGCAGGGGTTCTCCAGCACATGGCGCTGGATCAAGGCCGGGGTGGCCGTGCCGTGATAGCCGAGACCGATCAGGCTGCGACGCACCTGGTTGGCGGCAGCGATGGCCGCCAGCTCGGCGAGGGCCTCGGCCTCGCTGCAGGCCTCAGGCAACCCCTCGGTCGCCGCCGACGGCGGCAGCAGGATGTCGGCCGGCACCACGGCGGCAGCCAACGCCTCAAGGCTGCCCAGGCCAAGCTCGCCCAGCATGATCTGCTGGTCCTGCGGGGCGGGGCCGATGTGACGAACCAGAAAGGGTGCCGCCACGGGGCCAGGATCAAGGGTCGCCGGATCCTAAGGAAATTCCGACGCCTCAGGCCCCCTGCACCTTCGCCCTGTACGCGGCTGCGTCCATCAGGCCGACAATCTCGGCCGGATCGGCGGGGCGCACCTGCAGCAGCCAGCCCTCACCGTAAGGGTCGTTCTGCAGCTCCTCCGGGCTGGCCAGCACCGCGTCGTTGCGAGCCTCCACCACCCCGCTGACGGGGGCCATCAGATCCTCCACCGCCTTCACCGACTCGACGCTGCCGAAACTGGCCCCCTGCTGGATCGTGGCGCCCACCTCGGGCAGCTCCACAAACACGATGTCGCCCAGCTGGTCGACGGCGAAGGCACTGATCCCCACCCGTACCCTCTCCCCCTCGGGCCGGGCGTACTCGTGGCTGTCGGCGTAGCGGCAGTCGTCAGGGAAGGAAAGCGCCATCGCCGCAGCGGGAGGTTAGATGCGGTCCCAGTCTGTCCGACGGCGACCTGAAGCGTCAGGTGCCGCTGGCAGCCCGGGCCGCCAGGGCCGTCAGGGCCCGCTCCAGGGCCAGGCCGACGTGGGCGTGATGGCTGCCACCCTGGGCGTAGAGCACGTAGGGCTCCCGCAGGGGCGCGTCGGCGGAGAACTCGCTGGTGCTGCCATCGATGAAGGTGCCACCGGCCATCACCAGCTCGCTGGCGTAGCCGGGCATGGGCGCCGGGACCGGGTCGAGGTAGGCGCCCACCGGCGAGGCCGACTGGAACGCCCGGCAGACGCTCTTGAGCAGCTCCGGGTCGCCGAAGCGCACCGCCTGAATCACATCACTGCGCGGCCCGCCCGGAGCGGGATGGACCGGATAGCCCAGACCGGCAAACACCTCGGCCACCAGATCGGCGCCGATCAGGGCCTCGCTCACCATCTGAGGTGCCAGGAACAGACCCTGAAACAGCAGGCGATGCAGGTCGAAGCCCGTGCCCCCCTCGCTGCCGATGCCGGGAGCCGTCAGCCGGCAGCAGGCCTGCTCCACCAACTCGGCGCGGCCGGCCACATAGCCGCCGGTGGGGGCGATGGTGCCACCGAGGTTCTTGATGAGCGAGCCGGCAATCAGATCGGCGCCCACGGCCGTGGGTTCCTGATCCTGCACCAGCTCGCCGTAGCAGTTGTCGACAAACACGACGCAGTCCGGCTGCCGCCGCTTCACCCGTTCGGCCAGGCGACCGATCTCCGCCACCGCCAGCGACGGCCGCCAGCTATAGCCACAACTGCGCTGGATCAGCACCATGCGGGTGGGCAGCACCAGGGCCTCCTCCAGGCCCGCCTCATCCACCGCCCCCGCGGCGGTGAGCGGCAGTTCGTCGTAGCGGATGCCGAACTCGGCCAGCGACCCCTGGCCGCTGCCGCGCAGGCCGATCACCTCCTCCAGGGTGTCGTAGGGCCGGCCGGTGACGGCCAGCAGGCGGTCGCCGGGCCGCAACACCCCGAACAGGGCGGCTGTGATCGCATGGGTGCCGCTGACGAACTGCAGCCGCACCGCCGCGGCCTCCGCCTGCAGCACCCGCGCAAAGACCCGGTCCAGCACCTCCCTGCCCATATCGCCGTGGCCATACCCGCTCACCGAAGCGAAGTGCTGGGTACCGAGGCGCTCCGCGGCAAAGGCGTCGAGCACCCGCTGCAGGCGGGGCGCCACCCCGGCAGTGCGGGCAGCTGCCAAGGGGGCGATGCGCTCCAGGGCTGCCGCCACCCGCTCCCGAGCCCAGGCTGGGCCATCGACCTGGCCTGGGCCCGCCGCGGTGCCGCTCGGGAAGCCAGGGACGGGAGCCAGGGACACGGGGCAGCGGGGGACAGAGAATCCCATCGTGCCCGGCACCGTGCCGGCGGCACCGCGCTGCACCAGGTGTCGCAGGGCTAGATTCCTGTGTCCGCCCGGCCCGCACCCGCCCTTGCCCGTCAGCCCTCCGGCCGAGTCCGTCTTCACGGAGGCCGACATCAATGCCCCAGCCTCGATCCGGCGGGACAACGCCCTGCGGGCCGGCCTGATCACCCCCAGGGCCCCGCTGCCGCCGCGGCAGCGCAAGTTGAAAGGAGGCACCACCGCCTTCATGCTGGTCATGCACGTGGGCGCCGTCGTGGCCCTGCTGCCGCGCTTCTGGAGCGTCCAGGGCCTGATCGCCCTGCTGGTCCTGTACTGGGTGACGGTGCTGGGCGTCACCCTGGGCCTGCACCGCATGCTCGCCCACCGGGGCTTTGAGGCCCCGAAGCCACTGGAGCACCTGCTGGTGCTGATGGGCGCCCTGGCCTGCCAGAGCGGTCCGATCGAAT
>CAIRWM010000048.1 GCA_903882285.1 uncultured cyanobacterium | reverse complement strand
GCGGAAGATCCCGAATTCGAGACGTTCTATACGAAGAACATCCTTCTGAATGAGGGTCTGCGCGCCTGGATGGCCCCCGCCGACCAGCCTCACGAAAACTTCGTCTTCCCTGAAGAGGTTCTGCCCCGCGGTAACGCTCTCTGATCATTGTTTCAAGGATTTGAGCTCACCAGGCTCCCGCAAGGGAGCCTTTTTTATGGCTGTCGCTAGGGCGGCCCGGATCACGCCGCTCACCGCAGCCCAGCTTTCTGCCTAGGATCGAATGGTTCTGCCAGAAGTGACGTGGAAACAGCTTCGTGCTGTGTCCGCAGGCGTCGCCGGCTGGTTTTCATCCCCTACAGGAGGAGGTGCCCGTGAGTCATAGTCATCAACGCAAGGGTCTGCTGATCGCGGAGTACGCCGCCTGATCACGGCGACGCTTCCCTGATCGAACGGTTCCGCGACAGAGCGGACCCGGCGAGAGCCCCCGGTGAGCTGAGGTCGTCCTGACCTGGCCCACCGGGGGCATCGTTCATAGGAACTCCCGCATAGGGACTCCATCGTGCAGTCCAGGCGTCATGCCTAAGGTCGTCGGATTGCTCTTAGTGCCGCTCCGATGGCCTCCGGTGCCCCTCCCGAACCGCAACGCATCCTGCGTACCCCCTGGGGGGAACTGCGGCCCCTAGTGGACCTGTTGCCGCTCTGGTATCTGCTGGTGCTCTATGCGGTGGTCTATTTCCTGCCCTTCGGCATGTTCGAGAGCTGGCGCAAGGGCGAGGACGGCCCGGCGGAGTGGCTGCAGTTCTTCGGGTTTGCCGGCGCCAGTCTCTTTTCCTTCGTGGTGGCCTGGAAGCGGCGCCGCAGCTTCCCCGCTCTGCCGCTGCTGGCCTGGCTGCTGCTCGGACTGTTCTGCTTTGTGCTGGCGGGCGAGGAGATCAGCTGGGGCGAGCGCCTCACCGGCGTGGGGATCGAGGCGGTGAGGCACATCAATGCCCAGGAGGAAACCACGCTGCACAACATCCCGGCTTTTCAGGGCCTGATGCATTTCGGCTTCATCTTCTTCGGCCTGCTGTTCGGCTGGATCGGCTGGCGCTTCTTTCCGGGGATCGACGCTTTGCCGGCCCGGCGTTTCAGCCTCTACTTTCTGCCGGTGGCGCTGTTTTACACCTACTTCGACCTCTCCTGGCTCAGCCACGGCGAGCGCATCCGTAACGATCAGGAAGCCATCGAATTGATGATGGCTGCTGGGCTGTTCCTGCACACGCGTTTCAGCGCGTTCCGAGCTGCCCCTTCACCGCTTCGATCGCCGGCGGCAGGCTCCGCCCCAGGGCGCCAGCACGATTCAGGCGGCCGCTAAGCACTGCGCTGAGGTCGCCCAGGGCCCGATTCACCGGTTCGTTACGCACGCTGGCTGGAGCCTCCGCCAGCGTGCGCTGGGCGCCGGTGGGATTCCAGTCGGCCAGGCGCACCACGGCGCCATAGGCCCTTGGCCAGGGGTTGGTGGGATCCCGTTGGCCGAGGCGGTCGTAGAGGGCGACGGCCTGGGCCGGCCGGTTCTGCAGGGTGGCCAGCAGAGCCAGGCTCCAGAGGGCTTGGGCATCGCGCGGATCGCGCTGCAAGCGGGCCTCGGCCCAGCTGCGCACCCGCTGCTGATAAAGGAAGTGGCCGTCGAGCAGGTGCTCGTTGCCGATGCGCCCGAACACCCGGGCCAGGCCCTCCGGGCCGCGCGCCATGCCGCCGGCCAGAGCGATGAAGTCGGCATCGAAGCGGGAGGCCTGGCCGCTGCGGCGCCGCCACAACTCCACCCGGCGCCCCTCGCTCCAGGGCCAGCTGGCCACGCGCTCGAAGCGGCCATCGCGACGCACCCGCTGGCTCAGCTCGCGGATCTCGGCGCGACGGCTGCCCTGATCACCCGTGGCCAGCACCAGCCAATCGCTGCGCTCGAGCACCAGCGCGTGATCCTGGCGGCGTTTGCCCAGGCGCCGAGCCACGATCCGCCCACCGCCGAGCCGGCCGTAGGTTGTGAGGGTGTGCTCGTTGAGTTCGGGGCTGCTGGGCAGCATCACCACCGTGGTGGGCGTGCTGCCCACCTCCTGGCGCAGGCGGGCGGCCAGGTCGGGCACTGGAGCTCCGGGTTGCCGCTGCTGATCGGCGCCCCTGACCTGGGCCGTGGCCGCTCCCCCGGCCAGCAGGCCGGCGCCGAGCAGGGCCGCAGCGCAGCGGCGACCGCAGCGGCGCTGGACGGCCAGGCCGATCTGCCACCAGCCCCGTGCCAGCAGCATCAGCAGCAGCGGCAGCACCGGGGCGATGTAGCGGGCGTCCTTGTTGGGGCTGAGGGTGGTGCACAGCCAGCCGCTCAGGCAGCAGCCGATCAGCCACGGCCAGCCGGGGGGTAGGTGGCGCCCCGGCCGTCGCAGCCACGCCGGTAGCTGCCGCAGGTGGCGCCAGGCGCTCCCCAGGCCCGCCGCCAGGCCGGGCAGCAGGATCACCGGCCCGAGTTGTCCGGGCCAGAGTCGCCCGTACCAGAGCAGGGAGGCCAGGCTGAGGGACGACGGATCTCCCTCCGCGCGTGCCGACTCCACCACGGCCCGGTTGGTGCCGCCCAGGGTGGTGATCCAGTTGTGGTGCAGCCAGGGGAGCAGCAGCGCCAGCACAATCGCCACGGCCACCGGCACTTGGGCCCGGCGGCCGCTCTGCTGCAGGCCCCGCCCCGCCGCCCACAGGGCCGGCAGGGCCAGCACCAGCAGGGCGCTCTGTTTCACCAGCAGGGCGGCGGCCAAGGCGACGGCCGCCGCCAGCGCCTGGTGCCAGCGTCCGCCGCGCGGGGCGGGAGCCTGCCAGAGGCCGAGCCGCCAGAGCGCCAGCATCGAGCAGGCGGTAAGGGGCAGATCAAGGGTGAAGTCGACCCGCTGGGCCGCCAGCGCCGGAGCGAGCGCCACTAGGGCGGCGCAGAGCAGGCCGAAGCCCCGGCCGAGCAGCTGCCGGCCCCAGAGGGCCACCACGAACAGGAGCAGGCCATGCCAGGCGATCTGGACGCCCATGGCCTGGTCGGGCAGGTCGCCGCTGAGGGCCATGACGCTGCCATTCACCAGCGAAGCCAGCGGGGGAATCTTGGGGGAGAGATCCAGCAGGCCGTCCCAGCCGGGCCAGCCGCCGCCGGCCAGCAGGCCGAGGGCGCGGCCGTGATCCACGGCGCTGTTGAGATAGTCGGCCTGATCCCAGCTGGGTAGGCGTTGGTCCAGCCGCAGCCACAGCCGGTCGGCGCCGCTGGCGAGCGCCCAGATCGCGGCCAGAAGCAGCCACCACAGCCTCTCCAGGCGCGGCTTGGTCACGGGTACGGACGCACGTGGGCCGAGGCTGTCGGGCATCGGGACAGGCCGCAGGAGGCGCTGAGGGCGGCTCAAGTGTCGCCCAGCGAACGGGTCTGGCCGTTGCGTCTTCTGGCACACACAGCTTTGTGGCTTTGGTGACAGGCCGCGATCATTCCGGGTGGCGCATTGCGCCTCAACGTGTGAGGTTCCCATGAAACTCTTCCAGCAACTGCTGGTGGCTCCCGCGGCTCTCGGACTGCTGGCCCCTGTGGCCGTCTCCGCCGCCGAGCTCAACATCGACGGCGTCAACCAGTACGCCGCCGAAGAGCAAGTCACCAGCGTCAACCAGTTCTCCGACGTTCGCCCCACCGACTGGGCCTACCAAGCGCTCTCGAACCTGGTCGAGCGCTATGGCTGCGTCGCCGGTTACCCCAATGGCACCTTCAAGGGCGGCCAGGCCATGACCCGCTACGAAGCGGCGGCCCTGCTGAATGCCTGCCTCGACCGCATCTCGGAAGTCACCGATGAGCTCAAGAAGCTCATGGCCGAGTTCGAGAAGGAACTCGCTGTGCTGCGCGGCCGCGTCGATGGCCTTGAGGCCCGCGTGGGTGAGCTGGAAGCAAACCAGTTCTCCACCACCACCAAGCTGAAAGGCAAGGCCACCTTCGTGCTGGGCGCTAACAGCTTCGGCGGTAGCTTCGATTCCACCCCGCTCACCGCTGCCTACAGCGGCATCCCTGTCGGCACCAACTACGCCGATGGCGCCCGTGAGCTTGAAGGTGCCACCACCTTCAACTACGACGTCCAGCTCGACTTCGACACCAGCTTCACCGGTAAGGACCTGCTGCGCACCCGCCTGCGTGCCGGCAACTTCGCTGATTCCTCCTGGTCGGGTGGTCCTCCGGTGGGCCTGAACGCGATGGAGATCGCGTTCGAAGAGAACTGCGGCACTGGCGCTGACTGTGGTGATGTGGTGGCCATCAACCGCCTCTTCTACCAGTTCCCGATCGGCAGCAGCTTCACCGCCACATTCGGTGGCCGCGTCCGTCAGGACGACATGCTGGCCCTGTGGCCCAGCGTGTATCCCGCTGACACCGTTCTCGACATCTTCACCTACGCCGGCGCTCCCGGTACCTACAGCCTCAACCTGGGCGCTGGTGGTGGTCTGTGGTGGAAGAGCGGCAACTTCAGCATCAGCGCCAACTACGTGTCGGCCAACGGTGACAACGCCAATCCCTCTGAGGGTGGCATCGGCACCAGCGGCTCCGAAGAGACCGGCACCGTCCAGATCGGTTACGGCAGCGCCAACTTCGGTCTGGCTGCTGCCTACACCTACTCCAATGGCGCCGGCCTGTATGGCGGTAACGGCACCCCCCTTGCGGTGGCTGGTTTCTATGCCGCTGACAGCGTCAATTCCGTGGGCATCAGTGGCTATTGGCAGCCCACCAACTCCGGCCTGATCCCTTCGATCAGTGCTGGCTGGGGCATCAACTCCTACAACCAGGACGACGAGCTGTCTGACTTCGACGGTGCCAACTCCCAGTCCTGGTACGTGGGTCTGCAGTGGGCCGATGCTTTCGTCAAGGGCAACGCCCTCGGCATGGCGGTGGGTCAGCCCACCTTCATCGTCAACAGCGGCAACAACGATGTCGACGCCAACGACCAGGGCTATGCCTGGGAGTGGTGGTACAAGTTCCAGGTTACCGACAACATCAGCGTGACCCCCGCGATCTACTACCTCAGCTCGCCGCTCGGCCAGCTGCAAAACGACAGCAGCAACGAAACCTTCACCAACTTCGGCGGTCTGGTCAAGACCACCTTCAAGTTCTGATCGTCTCGCGTCGCTGACGTCTTTCCTCCTCTTGCCCGGCTGCTCTGCAGCCGGGTTTTTTATTGTTTTGCTTATAATCTGTCCCAAGGTTTTTCCGTAGCTGCTTCCATGGTTCCCCTGTCCCGTCGTCTTGTGAAGGCTCTGATTGGTCGCTCCGGGACGATCGGTACGCTGGCCATGGCCGCCACCGTTGTGGCTGGTAGTTTCCCCGCTTCGGCATCAGCGGCCGAGTCAAATCAAGTAGATCTCAATCAAGCCAGTCTGAATCTCGGCGAGATGGGCCGCTACAGCGGCAAGGTTGGCGCTGAGCAGGTCACCAGCATCAACCAGTTCTCCGATGTTCGTCCCACCGACTGGGCCTATCAGGCGCTCTCGAATCTGGTCGAGCGCTACGGCTGCGTCGCTGGTTACCCCGAAGGCAGCTTTAAGGGGGGGCACTCGATCAGTCGCTATGAGGCGGCGGCGTTGCTCAATGCCTGCCTTGATCGCATCAGCGAGGTCTCCGATGAGCTCAAGAAGCTGATGGCCGAGTTCGAGAAGGAACTCGCCGTGCTGCGCGGCCGTGTCGATGGGCTGGACGCCCGCGTTGGTGAACTGGAGGCCACCCAGTTCTCCACCACCACCCGCCTGCGCGGTGACAGCCGCTGGGTGCTCGGTGGGCTCGATTACAGCGGCAGCACCGCCAATTATCCCGAATACACCGATCGCTCCAATCCCTATTTCGTCCCGCTGCGGGAGGCCCTGGCTTTCAATTACGACGTCCGCCTCAACTTCGACACCAGCTTCAGCGGCAAGGATCTGCTGCGCACCCAGCTGCGCGCCGGCAACTTCGCTGATTCGGGCTTCGGCGCGCCCCCCACACCGCTCACCCAGCTGGATGCCGGCTTCCAGGAGAACTGCGGCACCGGGACCGATTGTGGTGATGTGGTGGCGATCAACCGCCTCTACTACCGCTTCCCAATTGGTCGCGATTTCACTGCTGTGGTGGCTCCCCGCGGCCGCCAGGACGACATGCTGCCGATCTGGCCCAGCCTCTACAGCGCCGACAAGATCCTCAAGATCTTCCAGTACTCCGGTGCCCCCGGCGCCTACAGCCAGGTGCTCGGCGCCGGCGGCGGCCTGTGGTGGAAGCAGGGTGGCAAGTCCACTGGCTGGAGCCTGGGTGTCGCCTATGTCGCCGGCAACGGCGATGTCGCTGTCCCGGCCGAGGGTGGCATCGCCACCCAGGGCTCAGCGGCCTCCAGCACGGTGCAGCTCGCCTACACCGGCACCAACTGGAACCTCACTGGCGCCTTCACCCGCAATGGCGCCAATGTGCGCTATCCCGGCACGCCCCTCGCGGTGGAGCAGCTGCCCACGATCGGCTTCGATAACGGCTACACCAACTCCTTCGCGCTTTCGGGCTACTGGCAACCGTTCTTTAGAGGCTGGTTCCCCTCGATCAGTGCCGGCTGGGGTCTGAACCGCATCACCTACACCGACAAGAACACGGTGTTGATCCCAGATGACCAGGGCTACAAGGGGGCCAGTCAGTCGTGGTATTTGGGGCTGGTGTGGTCCGATGTGCTAGCCAAAGGCAATGCTCTGGGCTTCGCCATCGGTCAGGCACCGATGAGCACCAATCCGGATGGCGATACCGTCTGCCAGACCTGGAATCCGCCGGTCTGCCGCAGCACCGATCCGCGCACGCTCGCCTTCAACGCTTACCACGAGCCGGAGGATCAGGGCCTGAGCTATGAGCTCTATTACAAGATTCAGCTCACTGATAACATCGTCATCACACCGGCGGTGTTTTGGCTAGATCGCCCCCAGGGTCAGTACACCCTGAAGTCCGGCCCCGATGTTCAGAACGATGGGACGCTCGGAGTCTTTGGCGGACTGGTGCAAGCCACGTTCCACTTCTGATGCTGTCCTCATGTAGTCCTCGACACCTTGGCCTGTGTCAGCGGGCAAGTGGCTCGATGAAGACGCCTTCTACATTGCTGTCGCTTCTTCACAGAAGCCTTCCTCTTCTTGGTGTGAGGACTCCATGAAACCCTTCCAGCGACTTTTGCTGGCTCCCGTGGCGCTCGGTCTGCTGTCCCCTGTGGCGGCGTCCGCGTCTGAGCTCGATCTTTCTGGCGTCAACAAGTACGCCGCGTCGACCAGCTCCGAGCAGGTCACCAGCATCAACCAATTCTCTGATGTTCGCCCTACCGACTGGGCCTACCAAGCGCTCTCGAACCTAGTCGAGCGTTATGGCTGCGTCGCCGGTTACCCCAATGGCACCTTCAAGGGCGGCCAAGCCATGACCCGCTACGAAGCGGCGGCCCTACTCAATGCCTGCCTCGACCGCATCTCGGAAGTCACCGATGAGCTCAAAAAGCTCATGGAGGAGTTCGAGAAGGAACTCGCCGTGCTGCGCGGTCGCGTCGATGGCCTTGAGGCCCGCGTGGGTGAGCTGGAGGCCACCCAGTTCTCTACCACCACCAAGCTGAAGGCGGACACCCGCTGGGTGCTGGGCGGCCTGAGCTACAGCGGCAACCAGATCAACGACAACGGCGGCAACGGCTACGGCCCCGATGCCAAGGGCAAGTTCGTGCCCCTGCGCAACGCGATGGCGTTCAACTACGACGTCCGCCTCAACTTCGATACCAGCTTCACCGGCAAGGACTTGCTGCGCACCCAGCTGCGCGCCGGCAACTTTAACGACAGCGGCTTTGCCCGCTCCAACACCGTCACGCCCCTTGCCCAGCTGGATGCGGCTTTCGAGGAGAGCTGCGGCACCGGCGTTGACTGCGGTGACGTGGTGGCGATCAACCGCCTCTACTACAAGTTCCCGATCGGCTCCAGCTTCACCGCCGTCGTCGGTCCACGCGTCCGGCAAGACGACGCCCTGGCGATGAAGCCGAGCGTCTACACCGCCGACAAGATCCTCAAGCTCTGGGACTTCAACGGTGCCCCCGGTGCCTACAGCCAGGTGCTCGGTGGTGGTGCCGGCCTTTACTGGAAGCAGCCCGGCAAGAGCGGCTTCAACGCCAGTGCCGTGTATTTGTCGGGTAACGCCGATGCCGCCAACCCCAACGGCGAGGGCTGCACCAGCTACACCAACGGTGACTGCGGTGGCATCGGCACCGTGGCGGGTCAGCAGAGCGGCACCTTCCAGTTGGGCTACAGCAGCAAGGGCTTTGGCCTGGCGGCGGCCTACACCTACAACGGTGCCGGCGTGACCATCGCCGGTACGCCTCTGTTCAACGGTCTGCAGCCCTCCATTTACCGGAATGGTTCGGGTCAGACCAGCTCCTGGGGCGTTGGTGGCTACTGGCAGCCCCTCGATAACGGCATCATTCCCTCGATCAGCGCCGGCTGGGGCTACAACACCACCTCCTATGGCGGCTCGGTGGCCAATACCCTTCCCCTCGACTCGGTGGTCAGCCAGTCGTGGTTCGTGGGTCTGAACTGGCGCGATGCCTTCGCCAAGGGCAACGCTCTAGGCTTCGCCATCGGCCAGCCCACCTTCGTCACCGCCATCACCGGCGACAACGGCGACGGCATCGACAGCTACGACAGCAACTACGCCTACGAGGTGTATTACAAGTTCCAGGTGACCGACGCCATCGCGATCACCCCGGCTGTCTTCTGGCTCTCCCGTGCCCGCGGCGAGCTCACCAATGCCGCCTCCAGCGCCAATGGGGCCCTCTCCGGCAACGATGTCAGCAACGGCGACACCCTGGGCACCTTCGGTGCCCTGATTCAGACCACCTTCAAGTTCTGATCGCCTGCTGCACGGCAACGGCCCCCCGGTTACGGGGGGCTTTTTCATGGGCGGCGCTCCTGGGCCATGCCTGGCGACGCCGCGGCTGCACAATGATGGCCGCGCCCCCTCCCCTGCCGTGTCAGGCCCCAGCTCCGATCCCTACCTGGTGCTGGGGGTGCCCCTGCAGGCCAGTGCTGCCGAGATCAAGGCGGCCTACCGGGCCCTGGTCAAGCAGCATCACCCGGATGCCGGTGGCGACGCGGAGCGGATCCTGAGTCTGAATGCCGCCTGGGAGGTGCTGCGCGATGGCGAGCGTCGGCGCCGCTACGACGCCACGCAAGCGCCCCCGGCGGCCAGGACCTCAGTCTCCGCGTCCCAGACGGCGGCGCCGCGGCGGGGCGCGGCCAGTGATGCGTTGCTGCTCGACTGGTTGCAGGCGGTCTATGCCCCGATCGATCGCCTGCTGGGCCAGGTCATCAATCCCTTCCCCGCCCAGTTGCGGGCCCTCTCGGCCGATCCTTACGACGACGCCCTGATGGAGGCCTTTTGCACCTTTCTGGAGCAGAGCCAGGCCCGCATGAACAAGGTGGATGGGCTCTATCGCTCCAGGCCCGCTCCGCGCAGTGCCCAGGGCTTCGCCCTGAGCCTCTACCACTGCCTCAGCCAGGTGCAGGACGCTCTCAGCGAACTGGAGCGCTACACGATGGGTTACGTCGACAGCTATCTGCGCGACGGGCGCGAGATGCTGCGCGAAGCCAAGCGCCGCCGCAGCATGCTGCACGGCGAGCGCCGCCGCCTGGAGATCTGAGCGGCCTGGAACGATCAGAAGCCTCGCGCCGCTCAGCTGGCGGGGTAGGGCTCCAGCTGATCGAGGCGCAGCCATACATCCGGCACCGGCCGGCGCCAGCGCAGCTGGGCGTAGGCGCCCTTGAGCGCCAGGATCTCGCCCGGCCCCTCGAACAGGTAGTTGGGGGCGTCAGCGTCGCTGGCGGCGGCTTCAAGGCTGCCGCCATAGGCGCTGCGGTTTACCCGCACCAGCGATCCCTTCTTGAGAGCGGCGGCCGCTGCCGGGGGAGCAGAAGCGGCGGCAGGGCTGGTGGGCGCAGCTGGGGTCTCGGCCATGGAGGGAGCGCGCGGTGGGGGGCGACGAGCTGGCGGCAGGCTAGAGCCGTCAGCGTCCCCTTAGCCTCAGCGCTGATGGTCGGAACGGACGACGTGAGATTGCTGCTGCTGGGGTGTTCAGGATTCGTGGGCCGCGAGCTGGTGCCCTTCCTGCTGGAACTCGGTCACCAGATCACCCTGGTCAGCCGTCGGGCTCACCCCTTCGCGGCGCTCGAGAGCGATCGTCTCGTGGCGTTGCAGCTCGATCCGGCCCAATCCGCCAGCTGGCAGCGCACCGATCTGCTCCAGGCCCTGGCGGAGGCCGAGGGGGTGGTGAACCTGGCCGGGGAGCCGATCGCCGACAAGCGCTGGAGCGAGAGCCATCGCCAGCTGCTATTCGACAGCCGCCTGGGCACCACCGCCTCCCTGGTGGCAGCCATGGCGGACCTGGACCAGCCCCCGCGCGTGCTGGTCAACGCCTCCGCCGTGGGTTACTACGCCACCAGCCTGGAGAAGGACTTCGTGGAGAGCAGCCCCCCGGGCGACGATCTCCTGGGTCAGCTGTGCCAGCGCTGGGAGGCGGCGGCGGTCGCCGCTCCCGCCGGCTGCCGCGTGGTGCGGCTACGCCTCGGCATCGTCCTCGGCCCTGACGGCGGCGCCCTCGGCAAGATGTTGCCGATCTTCCGAGCCGGGCTGGGCGGACCGGTGGGCTCCGGCCGCCAGTGGATGAGCTGGATCCACCGCCACGATCTCTGCCGCCTGATCGGCGCCGCCCTGGAGGATCCGACCTTCGAAGGGGTCTACAACGCCGTGGCTCCGCAGCCCACCCGCATGGCAATCTTCGCGGTGGCGCTTGGGCGGGCCCTGGGCCGGCCCAGTCTGCTGCCGGTGCCCGGTCCGCTGCTGCAGCTGTTGCTCGGTGACGGCGCCCAGGTGGTGCTGCAGGGGCAACAGGTGCGTTCGGAGCGCCTGCAGGCCCAGGGCTTCCACTTCCAGTACCCGGAGCTCAACGCCGCCATCGCCGCTGCCACCAGCCCAGCACCCCGCTGAGCACGGCGGCGCCCATCAGCAGTCCGATCGCGGGGGTGAACAGGGGCTCCCAGAGCTGCTGAAAGCGATCCAGCGGCGCCTCCATGCCGCGGCTGTGGCAGATCACCGCCACGAGAAACCAGAGGGCGCCGACGATGACCAGGAACACGTCGGCGACGAGCAGCGTATCCATGGCCCCTTTCAGTCGCAGTAGCGGCGAGGGGTGGGGCTCAGCGGGGGAGGGCGGCATCGCGGTTGGGGGGCTGGGCTTCGAGCACCTCCATGATCGCGTCGGCCATGCGGGCGCTGCCGCCGGGACGGCCGATCCGCTCAGTCCCGATCGTGGCCAGCTCGCCGCGCCAGCGGTGACCCTGGGCGGGATCGGCCAGGCGCGCCAGCAGGCGGGTGGCCAGGGCGGCCGTGGCCTGCAGCGTGGCGTCGCCACCCTCCGGTGCGATGGCACAGGTGAGGCCCGGGCCGAGCAGGCGCCGCTGGGCCTCGGCGAAACCGGGCGTGAACTGCGGTCCCTGTCCCTCGAGCTGCAGCACCGGCTTGCCCAGCCCCACGGCCTGTTCCGCCGCGGTGCCGGTCATCGAGAGCACCAGGTCGCTGCCGGCCAGAACGGCGGCAAAGCGACCCCAGTGCAGCTGAAGCCGCTGGGGAGCTCGCACCAGCACCAGCGAGGCGTTGCCATCGGCGGCTCCCTGCCCCTGCTCCAGCCGCCAGCCGAGCGGTGCGGCGATGCGGCTGATCGTGGTGGCATCGAGATCGCCCACCAGGCCGGCCTGGAGTGCCAGGGAGTCTGGCTGCTGCAGCGCCGCCGGCAGCTCGGCCAGCAGCCGCAGGATCCGTTCAAGGTTGCGCAGCGCTTCTGGCAGGCGACTGCCCGGCAGCACGGCCAGGGTCTGGGCGGCCACCGAGGGGATCGGTTCGCCTGCCTCGGCCACCAGATCGAGGAAGGGATTGCCCAGAAAGCTCACCGGACGCTGCAGCTGCGCACTCAGATCGGTGGCGGTCAGCTGGTCGCGGCTCCAGATCCGCAGGACGCCGCGGCGGCGCAGCAGCCAGCCGCAGGGCCAGGGCAGTCGCAGCCGACCCTCATAGTGGCTGGAGTAGGCCACCAGGTACACAACGGTGGGGCGACGGCTCAGCCAGGCCGCCAGCACCGGCAGCAGGTCGCCCACCGCCACGATCAGGTGGTCGCGGCGGCCCCGCAGGGTCAGCAGCCTCCGCACCACATCGATGTATTGGCCTTCGCGCAGCTCGGTGAGTCGGCCGGCCAGGCTGGTGTAGCCCAGCCCGCCGGTGCTGAATTCGCGGGTGCGTCCCAGCACCGTAATGCCCGCCTGCCGATAGGGATGGCCGTGGCCCACCAGGGGCAGCGCCTCAACCAGCATCCCCCGGGCCAGGAGCTCCCGACCCAGTAACGCGCCGCTGAGGTCTTCCCCGTGGCCGTTGCTCAGCAGCAGCAGCCGGCTCAAGCCTGCAGCCAGCTCCGCACTTTCTCCAGGGCCTGCCAGCCGGGTCGCCGCTGCAGGCCGTCCGCCATCGAGTCGTTGAGCTCGGTGTCCAGCTCGGGGGCCATCAGCATCACGCGCTGCACCATTTCAATGTGATCGCGCACCCCCTTCTGACCCGTTTCCAGCATCGCCACGCTGAGGTTGATGCGGGCCTGGGGGTCCTGGGGATTGAGGCGCACGGCGGTGCGGGCCGAGTGCAGCGCGTCGTGGGGACGATCGAGCAGCAACTGCAGCCAGGCCAGACAGGTCCAACCGGCCGACTGGCGCGGCGACTGGGCCGTGATCGCCAGGAAGTCGTCGATCAGCTCTTCTGGTGCCGCTCCCTGCTGATAGCGGCTGATCGCCTGGTCGAACAGGGAGGAGGAAGTGGTGGGGTCCGTGGCTGCGGAATCCGTGGTGGCGGAACTGGCCGTCATGGCTGCGGCGATGCGTCAAGCGTGAGTCTCAGATTCCCATGCCGACGGTCCGGATAGGGACCAGGCGCCAGGTCAGACCGCGAAGGAGCTGCCGCAGCCGCAGGTTTGGGTCGCGTTGGGGTTGCTGAAGTTGAAGCCACCGCCGATAAGGGCGCTGGAGAAGTCGAGCTGCATCCCGTAGATGTACAGCAGGCTCTTGGGGTCGCTGACGACTCTGAAGCTCGGGCCCGCCTCAGATTCATAGACGTAGACCTCGTCGTCAGCGCGGATGCCGCTGGCGTCGATGAAATCCATCGTGTAGCTCATGCCGCTGCACCCCCCGGAGCGCACCCCGACCCGCAGCACCATGCCTGCCCCCTGCTGCGCCATCAAGGCTCCCAACTGCTTCATTGCCGGTTCGCTGATCAGGATCCCCTTGCCGTCGACTCCGGTGAAGGTGGCTGTGGGGGCGGCTGCGGGGGTGGCTTCGGGGCTGGTCGCGAGCGGGGTCGGGGGCAAGGTCTCGAGGCTCATGGCGGGCTCTGGGCGGGGGCGGGGATCAGGAGGAGCGGCCCAGGGGACCGGATCGGTGCCAACACGGATCTCAAGTCTATGGAAATCGATCCCCGCTTGGCATTGGCCGGCCCCCTGGCGGTTCTCCACCCCTGCCGGTCGCCGGCTCCGGTCGATCGCTCCATAGAGTCGTCCCCAACACGGGAGTGCAAGGGTGCGGGTCGCCATCGTGGGAGCCGGGCTGGCTGGTCTGTCGGCCGCGGTCGACCTGGTTGATGCCGGCCATCAGGTCGACCTCTATGAGGCTCGTCCGTTCATGGGCGGCAAAGTCGGCAGCTGGGTCGATGAGGGCGGCAACCACATCGAGATGGGCCTGCACGTCTTTTTCTTCAACTACGCCAATCTCTTTGCGCTGATGCGCAAGGTGGGGGCGCTCGATAACCTGCTGCCCAAGGACCACACCCATCTGTTCGTCAACCGCGGTGGCGACCTGCGCGAGCTCGATTTCCGCTTCCCCATCGGCGCCCCCTTCAATGGTTTGAAGGCCTTCTTCACCACCCCTCAGCTCGACTGGCTCGACAAGCTGCGCAATGCCCTCGCCCTGGGCACGAGCCCGATCGTGCGGGGTCTGGTCGACTACGAGGGGGCCATGAAGGTCATCCGTGAGCTCGATCGCATCAGCTTCCAGGAGTGGTTCCTCTCCCACGGCGGCAGTCCCCGCAGCATCGAGCGGATGTGGAACCCGATTGCCTACGCCCTCGGCTTCATCGATTGCGAGGCCATTTCGGCCCGCTGCATGCTCACCATCTTCATGATGTTCGCCTCCAAGACCGAGGCCTCCAAGCTCAACCTGCTCAAGGGCTCGCCGCACCGCTGGCTCACCGGACCGATCCTGGAGTACATCGAGGCCCGCGGCGGCCGCCTGCATCTGCGGCACCGGGTGCGGGAGTTGCAGTTTGAGGAGCAGCAGGGGCAGACCCGGGTGACTGGCCTCGCCCTGGGCACCCCTGACGGGGACACCCTGGTGCAGGCCGACGCCTACCTGGCCGCCTGTGATGTTCCCGGCATCCAGCGGCTCCTGCCAGCGGCCTGGCGCCGCTTCCCCCAGTTCGAAGCCATTGATCGGCTCGAGGCCGTGCCGGTGGCCACCGTGCAGCTCCGCTACGACGGCTGGGTGACCGAACTGGGGGACAGTGCCGACGCCGGGCTCCGACGCACGGATCTGGCCCACCCCACCGGGCTCGACAACCTCCTCTACACCGCCGACGCCGACTTCAGCTGCTTCGCCGACCTCGCCCTGGCAAGCCCCGCCGACTATCGCCGCAAGGGGCAGGGCTCCCTGCTGCAGTGCGTCCTCACCCCCGGCGACCCCTGGATCCCCAAAAAGACCGATGAGATCGTCGCTCATACCGACCGTCAGGTGCGCGAACTGTTCCCGTCGGCCGCTGGGCTCACCCTGCAATGGAGCAACGTCGTCAAGCTGGCCCAGTCCCTCTACCGGGAAGCTCCCGGCATGGAGCCCTACCGCCCGGCCCAGGCGACACCCGTGGCCAATTTCTATCTGGCCGGTAGTTTTACCCGCCAGGATTACATCGATTCCATGGAGGGTGCCACCATGAGCGGCCGTCTGGCGGCTGCGGCGATCCTGGGCCAGCGGGTGGCGCTGGCGACCAACGCGGCGGTGGCTTAGGACAGCTTTATGGGACGCTGGCTCGAAAACACGGTCACCTCTGAGATCGCGGCTCCCGCTGATCGGGTCTGGGAGGTCTGGAGCGATCTGGAGGCCATGCCCCGCTGGATGCGCTGGATCGAGTCGGTGGTCACCCAGGACGACCCCGACCTCACCGATTGGACGCTGGCGGCCCAGGGGTTTCGCTTTCACTGGAAAGCCCGCATCACCTGCCGGGTCGAGGCCCAGCAATTGCATTGGGAATCGGTGGGTGGACTGCCCACCAAGGGGGCTGTCCGCTTCTATCCCATCGGCTCCGATCGCACCGCCGTGAAGCTAACGGTCAGCTATGAATTGCCGGGTGTGCTTGCACCTCTGATGGAACCGAGCATCATGGGAAGCATCGTCACCAGGGAGCTGCAGGCGAACCTTGATCGATTCCGTGATCTCGTCGAAATGGGTTAGAGCGTCCCTGTCGGGACTGGTGCTGGCGCCGCTCCTGCTGCTGGTGGCCTGTGGCGATCGTCAGGATGCCGGCATCGCCCCGCCCCCTCCTCCGCCGCGGCCTCTTCCCAAGCCCGAGGTCGCGCCGCCGCCGGCCGCGCCGGCCGGTGCGGGGCTGCTGCCCCTGCCCTCCCCGCAGCAGGTGGTGGCATCGGTTCCCGTGGGCCGTCGCGATCCCTTCGGCCGCATCACCCCGCCGGTGGTCTCCCTGGCCTGGGCCCCTCCCGGCAGCGACCCCTATCTCGCCGCCGCCAAGGTCGCGGCCGCTGGTGGCGGTGCCGAGCAGCAGCAGCGGGCGGCCTATGAGGCGGCCCGCAAGACTGGGGTCGCCGGTGGCGGCTCGACCCCGTCGGTTGCTGGGCCGGGAGGCGCCACTGCTGGCGCGGGCCGCTCCGGCGCGCCGCGCCGCCCGGCAGCTCCTGCGTTCCCCCAGCCCTTCAGCGTCACCGGGGTGATCCGCAGTGGCGGACTGAGCGAGGCCACCGTGACGTACGGCGGGGCGAGCGGCAACGTGCGGCCCGGTGACCGTGGCGGGGCGGCCACCCCCTGGCTACCAGGGGGCTGGACGGTGGCCTCCATTGACGTCGATCGCGGCCAGCTCGTTCTCAGCCGCGGTCCCCAGCGTTTTCGGGTTCAGATCTGAGTAGCGGGCCCTCGAAGGGCCTGTACGCAGGCCGCCACCAGGCCGTTGAGGTCGTGGGGGTCGGCTTCGGCATCCATCCGTCCCAGCAGGGAGCGGCAGCGCCCGCTCGTCTGAGGGCCGATCGAGATGATGCGGCTGCCGCTCAGCTGCTCCCGCCAGCGCTCCCCGAAGCTGCGCTGCAGCAGCTGGCCGGTGTGGCTCACGGTCTTGGCACTGCTGAAGGTGATGGCATCCAGCTGCCGGCGCTCCAGCGCCAGCAGGGCGCCGCTGGGCAGGGCCTCGGGGCAGCGGCTCTCGTAGGCCGCCACTTCCACGATCCGGGCTCCGGCCTCGGCGAAGGCGTCTGCCAGCACGGTGCGGCCACCGCTCTGCACCCGGGGCAGCAGCAGGCGCAGCCCCCAGCCGGACACGGGAAAGTGTTCGATCAGGCTGTCGGCCACGAAGCTGGGCGGCACGAAATCCGCCGCTGCGGCCAGCTCGTCGAGCAGGGCGGCCGTCTTGCGGCCCACCGCGGCGAGCCGCACCCCGCGGGGACGCCGGGCCAGGCTGCCGCCGCGCCGAGCCAGCCGCTGCTCCACGGCCTCGACTCCATTGGTGCTGGAGAACACGATCCAGTGGAACTGCTCCAGTTCCGCCAGGGCGTCATCGAGGGGCCCCCAGTCATCGGGAGGGGTGATCACCAGGGCCGGCAGGTCGACGACGCGGGCTCCCGCCGCCTCAAACAGGCGGCGCGCCTCCCCCGCCTGCTGCTCGGCGCGCGTCACGCCGATCGTGCGGCCGGCCAGGGGCTGCGGAGCGTCAGGGCACCTGTCCATCAGGCCTCCAGCTTCAGCATCGCTCCGGCCCTGGAGCGCAGGTCGGCGGCTTCGCGGTTCCGCTCCTGCCGCTCCAGCAGACCGATGGCCTGGCGGAAGCCGTGGCGGGCCCCGTCGATGTCACCCCCGAGCAGCAGGGTCACGGCCAGGTTCTGATGGCTTTCCGGCCGATCGGGTGCCAGGGTGATGGCCTGGCGGTAGGCAGCGATCGCGCCGGCCAGATCGCCCTGCTGGCGCTGAATCAGACCGAGGTTGTACCAGCCCAGGGCCACTTCCGGGGCCGCCGCCGTGGCCAGCCTGGCATTGGCCGCCGCCGCCTCGAGGGCGCCCCGCCGCAGCTGCAGGGCGGTCAGGTTAAGGCGCGCTCCCAGGCTGAGCCTGGGATCGAGGGGCAGCTCCAGGGCATCGCGGTAGAGGGCTTCCGCTCCGGCCGGATCGCTGCTGGAGCGGGCCATGGCCAGGTGCAGCAGCAGCTCGTAGCGCTCGGGATGGGCGTTGGCGGGACACTGGGCCAGGCCTTGCTCCAGCAGCGCGATGGCCCGCTCAGGCCGGCTCTCGCTCCATTCGAGGCCCCCCAGCTTGGCGCTGGCATAGGGATCGCCGGGGCGGGCCCGCAGCTCTGCCTCCATGGCCTCGCGCAGGCGCCGTGCCTTGTCCCCCCCAGCCAGCAGCTCGGGCCGGTAGCCGGAGTGCCGCAGGGCCGGCTGGTCCCAGGCCAGCACCCGCCAGTGGGGCTCGCGGGCGATCAAGGCCGCCACGCTGTCATCCACCATCGCGTGGTACGGCCGGCTCCAGCGCAGGGCGGGATGGCGCCGGAACAGCCTGCTGACGCTCGAGTAGGGGGACTGCAGGGCGCCCTCCTCGGCCCGCAGCAGCTGGATCAGCAGCGCTTCCGGCTCGGCCATCAGCTGCCGCAGCGGGGCGCGGGCTTCCGGGCGCAGCCGCTCGTCGGCATCGAGCACGAGCACCCAGTCGCCGCTCACGAGTTCGAGGGCCCGGTTGCGGGCCGGGGCGAAGTCCCCAGGCCAGGCCATCCGGTGCACGACCGCCCCGCAGCGCTCGGCGATCGCCACGGTGTCGTCGCGCGAGCCGGTGTCCAGCAGCACCATCTCGTCGACGAAGCCTGTCACGGAGCGCAGGCAGGCCTCGAGCTGCTCGGCCTCATCGCGCACGATCATCGACAGGCTTAGTTGGGGCATCAGTCGGTGAAACCCTCCTCGTTTGGGTCGCCGCTCCCCGCACCTGGGTCCTGGCCCAGGCCCAGGGCCGCCAGCAGGTTCCGCTGGGCCAGGGGCATCTGGCCGGGAGACCAGGCGGCGGGGATCCCCGGGGCGAGCAGGCTGCGCAGGCTTTCCCAGAGATACGGGCTGCCGTAGACCGCCAGTCCGGCCAGGCGGCCGGCTGACTGCAGCTGGGCGATCACGGCGGGCCAGGGCTCGTCGTCGCCGCCGGCGCTGCCGCGGAAGGGATTGCCGCGCACGAACAGCTGCAGCAGCACCGGCCCTTCCCCTAGCCGTTCCAGGGCCAGCGGAGCTTCGCTCCGGCTGCTCCAGGGAGCGGGGCTGCGGCCATCGATCAGGCAGGGCCGCAAGCCGGCGGCGGCCGGCAGCTCCAGGGCCGGGGCCGTGGCGGAGAGGAACGGGCAGCCCAGCACACTGTCGACCCGGATCAGGTTGAGGCCACTGTCCAGTGCCAGCCGGCCGCCCTGATGTTCAATGCTGCGCTGCACCAGCTCCAGGGCCAGGGCCCGGTCCTGCGGCAGGGGGCCGTTGCTCAGGGGGCCCAGCGGCGCGCCTGCCAGGGCCTCGGCGCCGGTCTCGACCGGGGTCCGGGCCAGGGCGCGTCGTCGCCGCTGCCGGCTGGCCTCGATGCGCTCCAGCCTCAGACGGCCGCTGTCGAGGGCCAACAGGATCGCCTCCAGGGCCTCATCGGCATCGGCGGGCATCAGCACCAGGTCGGCGCCGGCCTCCAGGGCGAGCACCACCGCTTCACCGGCGCCGTAGCGATCGGCGATCGCCTCCATCACCAGGGCGTCGGTGACCACCAGGCCGTCGAATCCCAGCTGCCCGCGCAGCAGATCGGTTAGCACGGCAGGGGAGAGGGTGGCGGGGCGCTCCGCGTCGAGGGCGGGAAGCAGCAGGTGGGCCGTCATCACCGAGGCGACGCCGGCGGCGATCGCCTGGCGGAAGGGGGGCAGCTCCACGGCCTCCAGGCGCTGGCGGCTGTGGGGCAGCAGGGGCAGGTCCAGGTGGGAGTCGGTGGCGGTGTCGCCATGGCCGGGGAAGTGCTTGGCGCAGCACAGCACCCCTTCGGCCTGGGCCCCTCGCAGGAAGGCGCTCGCCAGGATGCCGCTGCTGGCGGGGTCCTCGCCCCATGCCCGCACGTTGATCACCGGATTGGCGGGATTGTTGTTGACATCACAGATGGGCCCCAGCACCCAGTTGAGGCCCAGGGCCCGGGCCTCGCGGCCGCTGCAGCGGCCGTAGCGCTCGGCCAGCGCCAGCGCGGCATGCGGATCGCTGGCGTGGAGGCGCCCCAGGGCCAGCGGCGGCACCAGCCAGCTGGCCCCTTCAAAGCGCTGGCCTACCCCCTCTTCCACATCGGCGCAGAGCAGCAGCGGTGCTTCGCTCCAACTCGCCAGCTGGCGGGTGCGCAGGCGCAGTTCGGCGGCGCTGCCGCCCAGCAGGATCACGCCGCCCACGCCGTCCGCCAGCAGGCGCTGCAGCCCGGCGTTGTCCAGTTCCCAGCGCGGGTAGCGGCGCTGGCCGTCGCTGAGGTGGCCGCTGGCACGGATCACCAGCAACTCGGCCACCTGCCGCCGCCGCTCGGCCGCGCGCTCAGAGGTCATCGCTCTCCGGCGGAGTGTCGCCCTGCATGTCCTGCTCGCTCCGCTCCTCCTCCAGCCGCTGCAGCAGCCCCAGCACCGAGGCGCCCCGCTCGATGCCCTTGTCGAGCAGGAACATCACCTCGGGGGTGCGGCGCATCTTCAATCGACGCCCCAGCTCGCCTTTCACGTAGGGGGTGGCGGCCTTGAGTCCGGCCAGCACCTGCTGCCGGTCCTCGTCACTGCCGAGCACGCTCACGAATATTTTGCAGTGCTGCAGGTCACCGGCCACCTCGACGCCGGTGACGCTGACCATGCCGTGGTGCACCCGCTCGTCTTTGATGCCATGAACCAGCAACTCGCTCACCTCGCGGCGCAGCAGTGCGGCCACCCGCTCCACCCTTCGGCCCTGTGCCATGCCTATGCCAGCGGCGCTGGACTCACCATCGCATGCAGCACCAACCCTACGCTCAGCAGTCCGCTGACCATGGCGCCCACCAGGGCGACGGCGGTGACGGGATTGCTGCGGCGCTGCAGCAGCGGTTCGACGACCGAATTCAGTACCCCGAGGCCGAACGCGATCAAATAGCGCGGGTAGCGCGTCACGTTCACGAAGAAGTCCTTCATCGCCGCTGCGGCGTCCGAGCACAACTGCTGGCTACTCTGCCGCCCAAAGGTCCGCCCTGCCGAGTCCCGCGTGACGATGGAGCTGCACCAGTTCAGACATTCCGCCTTCTGCGAGAAGGTGCGGCTGATCCTGGCCGTCAAGGGGCTGGCAGTCACCCTGGTGGAGGTGACCCCCGGCCTGGGCCAGCTGGAGCTGTTCCGCCTCTCAGGCCAGCGCCAGGTGCCGGTGCTCGTCGATGGCGGTGAGGTGATCCCCGACTCCACGGTCATCGCCCTGCACCTGGAGGCGCGCCATCCGACGCCGCCCCTGCTGCCCGCCGATCCCCAGGCCCGCGCCCGGGTGCTACTGCTGGAGGACTGGGCGGACACCGCCCTGGCTTCCGGTGTCCGCCTCGCCCTGCTGCAGGCCGCCGCCGCCGATCCGGTGCTGCGGTCGGCCCTGCTGCCCGAGGCCACCCCTGGGCCCTTGCGGAGCCTGGTCAGCGTGCTGCCCGTGGGGGTGATGGCGCCCGTCAGTGAGGCGGTGCGGGAGGTGTTCGGACCCTGCGAAGCGCGGCAGTTGCACCGCAACCTTGAACACCTGGCCCTGCTCACAGCGGAGCGGCCCTATCTCGAGGGCGACCGGCTCAGCCTCGCTGACCTGGCCGTGGTGGCCCAGCTTTCGCTGCTGAAGTTTCCGGTCGGCGTCGGGGCGCCCCTGGCCGGCCGCGGCGTTGATGGCATTGCCGACAACCCTTTGCTGGAGCCCCTGTTCAGTTGGCGGGATCGGATTTTGGCGGAAGCCTCTCGAGCCTGAGTCGGTAGCGGGTGGTGCTGATCGCCGGGGCCGCCAGGCCCTCTGCCGGTGAGCCGTAGCGGGCCTGCCACTGCTCGCCGTCGATGCCGCCGTCGTCGCGGCGCTCCCAGCGGCCCAGGGTTTCGATTCGGCTGATCCGGGGTTCTCCAGGGCCGTGCAGCACCTGCAGGGTGAGTTCGTCGGCGAGGAAGAGATCGCTGCCCAGTCGTTGGCTGCGGCGGCCCACGACGCGCGAGTCGAGCAGCCGATCGCCCCTGAGGCGAGCCAGCTGCCTGTTGGGATCGCCGGGATCGTCCTGCACCGCCAGCAGCTGGTCACCCAGCAGGGCCGTGCCGATGGCCTGAGCGTTGAAGGCCCGCTCCCCCACCACACCGCCGTGGCCGTCGTCCACGAAGCGGGCCCGCCAGCGCAGGGGGGCGCCCGTCTCCGTCTGGGCGTCTGTCTCCGCCTCGGCGCCTTTCCCTGGTTGCTCCAGGGTCAGGCTGCTCACCTGCCATTCCCCGGCGAACCAGGCGGGCCAGATCAGGTCGCGGCGCCCGGGCCGCGGCAGCGGTGCCGGCAGCCGCCAGGCGGGCCAGTGGTCGAGGCGCTGCTCCAGCGCTGAAGCGCCCGCCCCCGCCGCAACCGGCCCGGGTCCGCCCGCTGCCGCGACGCTGGCAGGCCAAGCCAGCAGCAGGGCCAGCAGCACGGGCAGCAGGGCCAGTGGCGCGGCGGGGCCGAGCCTCGCCAGGATGGATGGTCTTGCGCCCAGGCCCATGTCCGATCCCCTGCTGCGGGAGCTCGATCATTACGTGGTGCTGGAGCCGGCGGCGCCAGAGCGCATTCTCAGCGCCGACGAAACCCGCGACTGGCTGGCCGACCAACTGCGCCGCCTGGAGGCGCCCCCCGCCGATCTGGCCGAGTTGGAGGGGGCCGAGGCCCGCGCGGAGCGCCTGCTCGATACCGCCTGCGAGCTGGAGCTCGCCCCGGGCCTGACGATCCAGTGGTTCGCCGTGCGCCTTGAGCCGCCCGGGAGCTGAGCGCCGCCTCGCTGGGTTTCCTCCGATGGCGTCTGAATCCGCGGCGTCCGGGTCAGTTGAGCGAGGCGATGGGTCGCCCGTCGGCGTTGATCAGGCTGGAGGCAGCCTCGGGCGGAGCCTCCCGGTCCCGCAGGATCGTGGGCAGCGCCTCCAACACCCGGGCGGCCACGGCGTCGGGAGGCTCCTCCCCCTGCAGCACCGTCAGGTCGGCCTGGGCGTAGAGGGGTCGGCGCCGCTCCAGCAGCTCGCGTAGGCGCGCCGCCGGATCCGCCTCTGCCAGCAGGGGCCGGGGGGTGGTGTCGGTCCTCAGGCGCCGCAGCAGCAGCTTCTCCGGCGCATCGAGCCAGACCACGACCCCCTGCTGCAGGTGGCCCCAGTTGCGGGGGCGGGTCACCACGCCGCCGCCGGTGGCCACCACCATGGAATGCCAGCTGGCGATGCCGTTGAGCACGGCGGTTTCGAGGTCGCGAAACCCCTCCTCGCCATCGCTGGCGAAGATCTCGGGGATCGGCCGGCCGGCGGCCTGCTCCAGGACGCGATCAGCATCGAGGAAGCGGTAGCCGAGGGCTTGGGCCAGGGGGCGCCCGACGGCACTTTTGCCGGCGCCCATCATCCCCACCAAGTAGATGTTCAGGCCCTGCAGGCGCCGGGGCAGGGCGTCGCCATCGCTGGGGGGGCTGGCGGCAGCTTCGGGAGGAGGGGAGGGCATTCTGGCTTCGACTGCATTCCGGGCCCCGTTTCTAGGATGGGATCTACCAGCAGCAGGGCGATGACCGCTTCCGGCCTGACGGCGCCGCCCCCGGCTCCTCCCGACACCCCCACGGCCCGACGGCCGCCCACGGCGACTCCCGGGGCGGCCCACGGCCAGGGCCGCCCCTGCGTGATCACGCGCCGGGCTGAGTTCAGTGCCAGCCACCTTTACCGCCTGCCGGAGCTCACCGACGACCAGAACCAACAGCGCTTCGGAGCCTGCAGCCTGGCCCCGGGCCACGGTCATAACTACGAGCTGATCGTGGCGATGGGAGGCGGCCTCGATGTCAGCGGCATGGTGCTCAACCTCTCCGACGTCAAGCACGCCATCCGCCGCGAGGTCACCGATCCCCTCAACTTCCGCTTCCTCAACGAGGTGTGGCCGGAGTTCGACCTGGCGCGGCCGGAGGGGCGGCTGCCCACAACCGAAGCCCTCGTCCTCGCCATTCGTGAGCGGCTGGCGCCGCACCTTCCGCTCACCGGCCTGCGCCTTTACGAACACCCCAAACTTTGGGCCGACGTGCTCGTCGGTCCCGCCATCGATCCCATGGAAGCCTTTCTCTCGATCCGCACCCACTTCGCCGCGGCCCACCGGCTGGCCCGTCCCGAACTCAGCCAGAGCGAGAACGAGGCCATCTACGGCAAGTGCGCCCGGCCCCACGGTCACGGCCACAATTACTTGCTTGACATCACCGTGCGCGGTGGCATCGCTCCCCGCACGGGGATGGTCTGTGATCTCGCCGCGCTGCAACAGCTGGTCGAGGAGCTGGTGGTGGAGCCCTTCGATCACACCTTCCTCAACAAGGACGTGGCCCACTTCGCAGACTGCGTCCCTACGGCGGAGAACATCGCCCTGCACATCGCCGACCTGCTGAGCGCCCCGATCGCGGCCACCGGGGCCCGCCTGCACAAGGTGCGCCTGCAGGAGAGCCCCAACAACGCCGCCGAGGTCTTTGCTGAGACCCCTCAGTTGGAGATGGTGCCGGCGGCCCTGGAGGCTTTTGCCGGCGTTTGAGCGCCCCCTCGCCTGCGGCGACGGCTCGGCCGGAACTGCGCCTGGTGCTGGCGATCAGCCTTGATGGCCGCCTTGCTCTGCCCCAGGGGGGAGCCGCCCAGATCGGTGGCCGCGGCGATCGGCGCGTGCTGGAGGAGGCGCTGGCCTGGGCCGACGGCTGCCTGGTGGGCGGCCAGACCCTGCGCTGCCATGGCAGCACCTGTCTGATCCACGCCCCCGACTTATTGGAGCAGCGCCACCGGCAGGGCCGGTGCGCCCAGCCGGTGGCCGTGGCGGTGAGTCGTGGCGGCGGGCTCGACCCCGCGCTGGCCTTTTTCCGTCAGCCCCTGCGCCGCTGGCTGCTGCTCGCCGCTCCATCTCCGCCTGACGGGTCCCCCACCACCTCGCCTTTCCCCCAGCCGCCGCTGGGCTTTGAGCGCTGCCTGCCGCTGCCCGGCTGGCCCGAGGCGCTGGCGTCCTTGGCGGCAGCGGGCCTGGGGCGTCTGGTGGTGCTGGGCGGTGCCGCCCTGGCCGGCAGCCTGCTGGCGCAGGATCAGCTCGATGAGTTGCAGCTCACGCTCTGCCCCCGGCTGCTGGGCGGGGAGCAGCACTGGCTGCCCGCCGGGGTCCGGATGCCGACTGACGACTCCCAGGGCTGGCAGCTGCTGGAGTCGCGCCCTCTGGAGGGGGAGGAACTGCTGCTGCGCTACCGCCGCCGCACCGGCAGCCAGGACCTCAGCCTGGCCAGTCCCTAGGGCCGCAGCCCCGCCGGCAGTCCCTTGGCGCCGAAGCGCTTGCCCAGTTCCCGCAGCGGCACCTCCCTGAGGCTGTCACTCGGCAGACCGAACATCCGGGCCAGGCAGCGTTTCACCACCACCTCGCTGTCATCACCGAAGTGCCCACCAAGCATCTCGGTGAGCACCCCCATGCCCCGGCCGGTGTTGTCGGTTTCTTCGATCAGACACTTGCTGGTGGGCACCGCCAGCTTGCGGCAGGGATCCTGCAAGCTGTGGGCCAGTTCGGCGCTGTCGCCGGCCCCGGTCTCCACGCAAAGTTTGGCCAGCCGTGTCTCCAGCTGGGGGCGCATCAGCAGCAGTACCGGGCGCAGCAGTCCGGCCTCCGCCGGCGGGCTGGCACCGAGACTGGCCGTGCCGCTGGCCAGGGCCGTGGCGGTCAACAGCCCTAGGCGGATCCGTGCTGCTGGGCCCATGGGCTCGGAGGCTCGATCGGCGCGACGACCCCGTTAGTTTTGCGCCTCCCCCGTCCCGCTGCGGCGACACCGGCCATGGCCGAGCTCCAGGCACGTTGGCATCAGGCCATGGCCGACCTGTCCGAAGCCCAGTGGCAGGCCGTGCTGGGCGGCGCTGGCGGCTGCGCGGCGGCCGAGGCGCTACCGTTCTTCAGCTGGCGCTGGTTGCACCAGCTTGAGGCCAGCGCTAGCATCATTTCCCGCCAGGGATGGCAGCCCTGCCATCTGGGATTGTGGCGCGATGAGCGGCTGGTGGCAGTGGCCCCCCTCTATCTCAAGGGCCACAGCTACGGCGAGTTCGTCTTCGACCAGTCCTTTGCCCAGCTCGCCGGGAAGCTGGGCCTGCGTTATTACCCCAAGCTGGTCGGCATGAGCCCGCTGAGTCCAGTGCAGGGCTATCGCTTCCTGTTCGCGGCCGGCGAAGATGAGGCCGAGCTCACCGCGGCGATGCTTGAGCTGATCGACGACTTCTGTCGCCGCAACAGCATCCTCAGCTGCAATTTCCTCTACGTCGATCCTGCCTGGCAACCGGTGGCCGAGGCGGCGGGCTGCGCGCTCTGGCTCAATCAGCAGAGCCAGTGGACCAATCCCGGCCACGTCGATTTCGAGGCCTATCTGGCCAGTTTCAATGCCAACCAGCGCCGCAACATCCGGCGCGAGCGCAAGACGGTGAGCGAGGAGGGGATCACGGTCACGCCCCTGGCCGGCGAGGCGATTCCGCCGCGGTTGCTGGGGCGGATGCATGCCTTCTATGAGCAGCACTGCCGTCGCTGGGGTCCCTGGGGTAGCAAGTACCTCACCGAGGCCTTTTTTGATGCGGCGGCCCTTGATCTGCGGCGCCATCTGGTGCTGTTCAGCGCACACCGCGGCGATCCCGGCGAGCCATTGGCAATGTCCCTGTGCGTGCGCGGCGGTGACCAGCTCTGGGGCCGTTACTGGGGCAGCGACGTCGACACTGCGAATCTGCACTTCGAGGTCTGCTACTACGCCCCGATCGAGTGGGCGATCGCCCAGGGCCTCTGCCGGTTCGATCCCGGGGCCGGGGGCAGTCACAAGCGTCGGCGTGGCTTCATCGCCGAGCCCCGCGCCAGCCTGCATCGCTGGAGCGACCCAGAATTCGACGCCATCCTGCGCCAGTGGCTCCCGGGCGCCAATCGCCGGGTGCTGGAAGAGATCGAGGCGGTCAATGCCGAATTGCCCTTCAGCGCTGCTTACGATCCCCCCCATGCCGGCCCTCAATCCCATGGCCCCGATCCGTGAGCTGGATGACTCCCTCTCTCAGCGCTTCATCGCCCTCGATCCCTCGGGCTATTTCCTGATCAAGGTGGATGTCGCCGCGGGCGAGCTGGTGGTTGAGCACTACGGCAATGCCATCGATGAACGTGGCCTGGCCACCGATCCCGACACCGGCGAGGTGATCAGCTGTCGCGGCGCCAGTCCGCGCCAGCCGCTTTGCGTGTTTCGCGGCCGCAGTGCCAAGCAGGTCGGCATCCTGATCACGGAGGGCGATGGCCCCCACCCGCTCAGCCGGCTGGATCACGCCCTTTACCTGGGTCGGGAACTTCAGAAGGCCGAAGGTTGCCTGCTGCAGGGCGGTGAGTACATCCAGGATTGAAGCATGAGGCCAACCTCAGGCCGGCTGCAGCTCGCGGCTGGGCTCCACGGTGGCGGTGGGGGGATCCGGGGGCAGGGAGGCGAGCTGCTGCTGGATTTCGAGGGTCACCACCCCGCGGTATTCCTGGAAGTGCTCGTTGTGGGCGAGAGTGACCACGAATTGCTCGAAGTTGTCGGGGTTGCGGCGCGCGATTGTGAGCAATGAACGCCAGAAACGCCAGCGGGTGTCTCGCAAGAAACCCTGACGCCACACTACGATCGCCAGGGCCCGAATGTCAGTCCAGGTGGGCAGGGTGGCCTTGCCGAGAGCAGCACGCTTCACATACTGCTGCCAGCGCGGCTTGCCCATTTTCGTGTAGTAGTGCGTGACCCGATCGATGTAGGCGTTCGGTTCGTAGAGGCGGCAGAAGGCATCCACGTACTCATTGGCGATGTCGCGGATCGGCCGGCTGGGCACGAAGTTGAGCAGGTTGGTCTGGTTCACGCCCTTGGCGTCGGCCTTTTCCTGAATCAGCCGACCTTCTTTTTCCAGGCGATGCCAGAGGCCGGTGTTCGGCAGGGCCTGCAACATGCCCATCATCGCGGCCGGGATGCCGGTGCGGCTCACGAAGGTGACGATGCGATCGCCCGCGCCGGTCTTTTCGCCGTCGAAACCGATGATGAAGCCGGCCATCACGCGGATGCCGAAGGAGGTGATGCGATCCACAGACTCCTCCAAGGAGCTGCGGGTGTTCTGGTGCTTGCCCGCGATCGAGAGGCTGGCCTCATCCGGCGTTTCAATGCCGAGGAAGACGCTGTCAAAGCGGCACTCGGCCATCATCTCCATCAGCTCGTCGTCGGCGGCGAGATCCACGGAGGCCTCGGTGGCGAAGCTGAAGGGATAGTTGCGATCGATCTGCCACTGCTTCAGCGCCGGCAGCAACAACTTGGCGTTGCGCTTGTTGCCGATGAAGTTGTCGTCGACCAGGAAGATCGAGCGACGCCAGCCCAGGTCGTAGAGGGACTGCAGTTCGGCAATCAGCTGCTCAGGAGTCTTGGTGCGCGGTTTGCGGCCGTAGAGCACGATGATGTCGCAGAACTCGCACTGGAAGGGGCAGCCTCGCGAGAACTGAACGCTCATCGAGTCGTAGGCATCGAGCTCGAGCAGGTCGAAGCGGGGGACGGGTGTGCCGGTCACATCCGGCTTCTCGCCATTGGCACTGAAGCGGCCCGAGCTCTCGCCACGTTGGATCGCCTCGATGAACATCGGCAGCGTGATCTCGCCTTCATCAAGGATCTTGAAGTCGGCCAGCTGCAGCTCGGGGGCGTCCGGCGTGGAGCTGGCGAAGGGGCCGCCCACGGCCACGGGCAGACCCCTTTGCTTGGCTTTGCCGATCTGAACGGCCATGTCGGCCTTCTGCACGATCATCCCGGAGATCACCACCAACTCCGCCCAGTTCCACTCGGCTTCGGTCACCTCGCGGACGTTGCGGTCGACCAGCTTCATCTCCCACTCCTGAGGGAGCAGAGCCGCCACTGTCACCATCCCCAGAGGGGGGAGGAGCACCTTGCGATCCACCAATTCCAGAATCTTCTCGTAGCTCCAGAAGGTCTTCGGGAACTCCGGGTAGAGGAAGAGGGTGCGCATGCTAGGGGTGGGCTTTGGGGTGAACTCGGGGGCTGAGGCCTGGATTGGGGGTCTGGCTGAAGACGTTTTCGGGGGGGACTCAAGGCGTTGCTGCCCCGGGGCCGCAACGCCTAGCGGAGGGGACCATGCATAGAAAGTGTCGCAACTTTAGATGGTTTGCTTCGGCTTTGCTGGTTTCAGGGCCTTGGGCCGCGGCCGCGGCAAGGCGTCTGCTGTAATGGCACTACACCTCTGCAGTCGTGGCCATGGGCGTGGCGATCTATCTGGCTCTCGTGGGCGGTGGCCTCACCGCCGCCTTCCTCGCCACCGTCGTGCTCAAGGGCGTCCGGCTGATCTGAACGGCCCTGTTACTGGGACCTGAGTCGCAGTCCGCCGCGACCCAGCAGCTCCGCCACCCCCAAGGCGAGGCCGGCGGTTCCAAGAACTGCGAAGGTCGGCATCAGACCCACCCGCGTGCTGAGCAAGGCCGCCAGCACGCCGCTCAGGCCACCACCGCCTAGGAAGGCGATCTGCCCCAGCCCCGCCATCCGGCCGCGCAGTGCGATCGGGGCTCCCACCTGGCTGATCAGATTGGTGCCGGCCAGCAGGCTGGCAGTGCCACCTCCGATCAGGAAGGCCATGGCTAGGCTCAGCAGCATGCCCCCCGAGAGGGCCATGCCCAACTGGGCTGCTGCGGTCACCACCAGAGACCCCCCCAGTAGCAGACCTGGCCGCTCGCTGAGCCAGTGGCTGTTCTGCTGCAATACCACGCCTCCGGCGATGCTGCCCGCCGCCAGCACGCTGGTGAACACCCCCAGGGCCTGGGGGCTCGGTCCGACCACCCGGGCGGCGATCAGGGCCGCCAGCCCCGGGTGAAAGAAGCTCAGCAGGCAGGCCAGGGCGGTGAAGCGAAGCACGTGCCGGAGCGTGGGGCCGCAGTGACGCCAAGCCGCCCCCAGCGTGGCCATGGATCCCGGCAGGCTGAGCTGTTCCGATTCGGCGTGGGGCCGTAACAGCCAGATCACCGTGGCGATCGGTACCAGGAAGGAGGCGGCATCGATGGTCAGGGCCATCGATGGACCGCTCAGGGCCACCAGCCAGCCCCCCAGTGGCGGTCCCACCAGCTTGCCCACGTTGAACACCACCGAGAAGCTTGCCAGGTAAGGGGCCAGTTGCTCGGGGCGATCCACGAGCAGGGCGGTGTATTTGTTGCGGGCCGTGAGTTCGTAGCTGCTCGCCACCCCCGACAGCAAGCTGCTCAGCAGCAGCAGCAGTACCTGGGGGCGGTTGCTCAGCAGCGGGATCGCCAGCGCTCCCAGCACGGCGCTTGCAAACAGGCCCCACTGGGCGCGGATCAGCACCTTCTCACTGCCGATCCGGTCGGTGAGGACGCCGGCGGGGCCACTCACCAGCAGGCTCGGCATGGCCAGGGCGGCGAAGTGCAGTGCCAGTAGCAGGGCGTTGCCGGTGCCGTGCATCAGGATCCATCCTTTGGCCGTCAGGCCGGCGAAGGAGCCGGCCGTGCTCAGCCCCGAGGCGATCAGGAAGATGCAGCGCTGCCGCTCCTGCAGCCAGGCGGGCAGCGGGGCCCGCTTCAAGAGCCCTGCCGCCGTTCGCCCCGAACCTCCTGCACCATCGCCGCCGCCCCCACCACCGTGCCGCGCAGGTCGTAGGTGTCGGCCGCCGTGATCCGCACCGGCACCATGGTGCCCGGGGCGGCGCTGAGTCCGCCGATCCCAGGGCTGATCCGTACCTCGCCATCCACCTCGGGGGCGAAGCGGGCACAGCGGCCGATCATCTCGCCCGTCGTGGGGTTGTCCTGCTCGATCAGCACGTCGACGATGCGGCCCACCCAGGCGGAATTGCGCTCTGCGGCGATCGGCTGCTGCAGGGCCATCAGCCGGTCCCTGCGCTCCTGGGCCACCTCGATAGGCACCTGATCTGGGAGCTTTGCCGCCGTTGTTCCCTCTTCCGCCGAGAAGGTGAATACGCCCACGTGGTCAAAGCGCTGCTCAGCCACGAACGCCAACAGATGCTGGAAGTGCTCCTCCGTCTCGCCGGGAAACCCCACGATGAAAGTGGTGCGCAGCACGGCATCGGGCAACTGCTCGCGGATCCGGCCCAGCACTCCGGCAGTCACGTCCGCCTGCCAGGGGCGGTTCATCGCCCGCAGCACCTCGGGGTGGCTGTGCTGCAGGGGCAGATCGAGATAGGGCAGCACGTTGGGCACCTCCCGGTAGGCCGCCAACACTTCGGCGGTGAGGCCGGTGGGGTAGGCGTAGTGCACGCGGATCCAGGGGATCTCCACCGCCGCCAGGGCGCGCAGCAGCTCGGCCAGCTGGGGCTTGCCGACCAGATCGAGGCCGTAGTTGGTGGTGATCTGGCTGATCAGCACCAGTTCCTGCACCCCCTGGTCCGCCAGCTGGTGGGCCTCGGCGACGATGCTGTCGATCGGGCGGGAGCGCTGGTCGCCGCGCAGCTTTGGAATGATGCAGAAGGCGCAGCGGTAATCGCAGCCCTCTGCCACCTTGAGATAGGCCACCGCCTCGGAGGTGGTGCGGTAGCGGGGCAGGTGCTCATCGGCCACGAAGGTGGGGGTAGCGCTCACCTGGTTGACCCGCTCCCCGGCCTCCACCCGTTGCAGCACCGACACGATGTGCTGGTAGTCGCCGGTGCCGACGATCGCCCGGGCCTCCGGCAGGCTCTCCAGCAGCTCCTCCTGGAAGTGCTGGGCGAGGCAGCCGGCAATGATCAGTTCCTTGCCCTGCTCCGCCAGGTCCACCAGTGTGCGCACCGATTCCTCGCGGGCGTCCTGGATGAAACTGCAGGTGTTCACCACCACCACGCTGGCCTCGTTCTCGTCGGCACTGACCCGGTAGCCGGCCTCGGCCAGCAGGCCGAGCATGTGCTCGGTGTCTACCCGGTTCTTCTCGCAGCCCAGGTGGGCGAAGGCCACGGTGGGAGAGCGGCCGGCGGCGTCGGGGGGGGCGCTGGAGCGGGAGCTGGCGGATGCGGGGGTCGGCAGTCCCATGGGGCGGGTGCGGCGGCAGTGCCAATCCCCCACCCTATGCAATGTGCGGCAGTCGATCGCCGGGGTGCGGCACGAGCTGATGGCGACTGCGAGAATCCCCCCAGTGCCGTCCTCCGCCGTGACCTCCACCCGCCTGGCTGATCGTCTCAACAGCCGCCGCCGCACGGATCCCGGTCGTCGCTGGGTGCGCGTCACCATGGCGGTCCTGGCCAGCATCGGTGCCATCGACACCGGCTCGATCACCCTCAAGCGCTGGGGCTTGCTGACTCCCCTGGTCTGTCCGGGCGGTGCCGAGGGCTGCGACAAGGTGCTCAACAGCGCCTGGGGCAGCCTGTTCGGCCAGCCCCTCTCCCTGTTCGGCTTCCTGGCCTACACGGCGGTGCTGCTGATGGCGGTGTTGCCCCTGGTGCTCAAGGGCGAGGCCCGCACGGCGCTGAACGAGCGCAGCTGGTGGGGGCTTTTTCTGGTGAGCACCGGCATGGCGGTCTTCAGCCTGCTGCTGATGGGGCTGATGGTGTTCCGGATCCAGGCGTTCTGCCCCTTCTGTGTGATCTCGGCTGTGCTCAGCCTGGCGCTGCTGGTGCTGAGCCTGGTGGGCGGGGAATGGGACGACCGCGGTCAGCTGCTGTTCCGCGGTGTGTTGGTCGGTCTGATCGTGCTGCTCACCGGGTTCGGCTGGTCCTCGGCTGTCGGCCGTCCCGAGGGTGGGGTCGGCAAGGGTGTGCCCATTCCCGTCACTGGTCCGAGCACCCCGGCCACTCTGGCCCTGGCCGATCACCTCAGCCGAACGGACGCCAGGATGTATTCGGCCTACTGGTGTCCCCACTGCCACGAGCAGAAGGAGCTCTTCGGCAAGGCCGCCAGCGAGAAGCTCACGGTGATCGAGTGCGCCAGCGACGGCCGTAACAGCCAGGCGGCGCTGTGCGAATCGAAGCAGATCCAGGGCTATCCCACCTGGGAGATCAACGGCAAGCTTGATTCCGGTGTCAAGCCCCTGGCCAAACTGGCCGATCTCAGCGGTTTCAAGGGCGGCGGTCTCTGAGCCGGCCGTCCTGCCCTCCCACAGGTCGGGTCCGGGGCGGCTGCTCCTTGAACTGCACGGTGTGACGGCGCCAGAAGGGTTGGCTGGCCGGGGCATCGGTGCGGAAGTGTCCGCCTCGACTCTCGTCGCGGAACAGGGCCGCCTCCATCAGCAGCTCCGCCAGCACCAGCCGTTGTCGCAGCTCCTGCAGCTGCAGCAGCGCCTCGACCTCCGCCGGGGCAAGGGCGAGCTGCTCGCCGGGGGGCAGGTCATGGGCGGCCCGCAGCAGAACGGCATGGTCGAGGTTGCGGCGCTGGCCCCGCACCCGGCCCAGGGCGGTAGCCAGGGCTCCGCCGCGTCGCTCCACCCCGGCCACCTGCCAACAGAGCTGGCGCAGGGTGCCGATCGCTGCCTGGCGGCCCCCGGTGTTCTCCAGTCCCTGGGGGGCCAGCACCGCCGCCACGGAGGCTGGCGGCGTCCAGCTCCGGCAGGGTTCGCGGCCGCTGCCCGACTGCAGGGGCTGCAGCTCAATGCTGGCGAGCTGCCGGGCGAACACCAGGCACTCCATCAGCGAATTGCTGGCCAGGCGGTTGGCTCCGTGGACGCCGGTACAGGCCACTTCGCCCACGGCGTAGAGGCCCGGCAGGCTGGTGGCGGCCTTCAGGTCGGTGCCGATGCCGCCCATCCAGTAATGGGCGGCGGGCGCCACGGGGATCGGGCGCCGCGTGGGCTCCAGCCCCAGGTCGCGGCAGCGGCCGAGGATCGTCGGGAATTGGCGCTCCAGCCGTTCCTGGCCCACCGGCCGCAGATCGAGCCAGAGATGGTCGACTCCCTGGGCCTGCATGCAGCGGGCCAGGGCGCGGCTCACCTGGTCGCGCGGGGCCAGGTCGCCGCCTGCCAGCTGCTGCACCGGACTGCGCCCCTCGCGGTCGCACAGCCGCGCGCCCTCGCCGCGCACCGCCTCTGAGATCAGGAAGTGAGGAGCCCCCGCCATCATCAGGGCGGTGGGGTGGAACTGCACGAACTCGAGGTCGCGCACCTCGGCTCCGGCGCTCCAGGCCATGGCCACGCCGTCGCCGCTGGACTGGCTGGGATTGGTGGTGTGAGCGAAGAGATGGCCGCCTCCGCCACTGGCGAGTACCACGGCCCCGGCCCGCAGCCAGCGCACCCGGCCTCCGTCGAGCACCTCCAGGCCAACGCAGCGGCCGGCTTCGATCCAGAGCTGCAGGGCAGGCATGCCCTTGCGCTGCACCAGGCTGGGCCGCCGCAGCACCTCCCGTTCAAGGGTTTCCACCAGGGCGCCGCCGGTGCGGTCCTGGGCATGCAGCACTCGGCGGTGGCTGTGGGCCGCTTCCAGGGTGGTGCTCAGGCCGTTGTGGTTGCGATCGAAGGCCATGCCCAGCTCAACCAGGCGCTCCACGCAACCCGGCGCCTGGTGCACCAGCAGTTCCACGGCATCCGGATCGCAGAGGCCCGCTCCGGCATTGAGGGTGTCGGTAACATGGCTTGCAAAGCTGTCGTCGGCGCGGGTGACCGCGGCAATCCCGCCCTGGGCCCAGCGGCTGGCGGAGGGGGGCGAGCTGTTCTTGCTGAGCAACAGCACCCGCAGCCCGGCTGGCAACTCCAGGCAGGCCATCAGGCCGGCGGCACCACTGCCGACCACCACCACATCCCAGCGGCTGTCGATCGGCTCGCCGCCGTGGCCGGCTCCGGGGGGATCGGCATCCCCGCACGCTGTCGTGGCCGCCGAGGCGGAAGCCGAAGTCATCACGCTGCCGTCGGGCTCCTGAGCCTATGGGAGGGGATTCCTGGGGCGCCCCTCAGGCCGCCGGTACCACCGGCGGCCTGAGGGGCGCGGATGTGCTGGTCTCCCTAAGCGCTGAGCTCAGCGGTACTGGCCGTCGTTGATCCGGTCGAATCCTTCGTTGAGGGCGATCGAGGGAGGTGTGATGGTGAAATTCGACTTGTACTTCTCGAACAACTCCTTCTGACGGGCGGTCAGGTCCAGGTTCAGAACGTCGTCGACGCTGGAGTAGGGCCCGCCCAGAACGATCTTGCCGGCCAGGGTTGGATACATGCCCGGGTATTGCTGGAAGCGGCGCACTGAGCAGTTGTTGAGGTCCACCTTGTCGCCCCGTTCAGCGATCTTGTCGTCGGCCAGATTGCGGCGCTCATCGGCCCAGGCAGGACCCGGCAACACCAGGCTCACGAGTAGACCGGCGAGTACGACACCACTCATCAACCAGGCAAGCAGCCGCTTCATCACGACACTCTCAGGAGGGAACAGGGGAAGGGACGGATACGGGATCCGAACCATTGAGATCAACGTTACAGAAGCTCCGCCGCCGCACCCCAGGACGGCTCCCCGCAATTTGCAGATCTTCAGAAGCGCACCGTGCCGCGCCGCTGTTCAGAGGAGGCCACTGAGCCCAGGAGCCAGCAGGGCCGCAGCTAGAAACAGGCCATCGACCACCAGGGTGGTAGCCAGGGCTGCTGCCGCCACCCTGCAGGTGTCGCCCAGGGGCCAGAGCCGTCGGCAGAGGAGGAGCAGGGTGGCAGCCGCCAGGGCCATCATCAGCAGGGGCAGGGGCTGCAGCACCGCCTTCCCCGCCTGCTGCAGCAGCATCGGGGCCTCGCTGAGGGGGGCAGCCAGCACCCGGGGCCAGAGCTCTATCACGCCACTGATCGCCATCACGCCATCGGTGGCGGCGGTGCCCAGCAGTGAGGCCAGGTAGAAGCTGCCCGCAAGACGCCAGCGGCTGCCGAGGCCCGCCACCGCCAGGGGGAGGGCGAAGGCTTCCACCGGCAGATGGCAGAGGGGATGCAGGCGACACCAGCCCCAGAACAGAGAGCCGCCGAGCCAGCTGCCGCTGAAGCCCACCAGCAGAGCCCCCATGCTCTGCCAAGCGCCGCGCCCGTTGCGTTCCAGCAGAATTCCGGACGCCAGCAGCGGTGCGGTGAAGAGAGCGGCCCCCATCGGAGAGCTCCGCACCCAGGGGGCCTGAACGAACACGGGCACGGCCACCAACAGGGCGGCCGCCAGTGGCAGCAGCCAGAGCCGGTTGGAACCGACCTGGGACGTCGGCCAGGTCAGCCCAAGGCGGGGAGCCAGGCCGATGCCGGGGGCTGATGAAGCCGTCAGGTTGGCGGGAAGCCCGATCACCTCAGATGTGAAGAAAGATGGCCAACCTTAACGGCATCGCGGCTTGGCTCCGTGGCCCCTGCGGCCATAGGGTCGCTGCCAGTGCTTGACCCCTGCATGCCGATCGTTGCCGCAGCCGGCCCCCTCTCCCTAGGGGAGGCCTGCTGGCACGCCCTGGTACTTGGGGTGATCCAGGGCCTCACGGAGTTCCTGCCGATCAGCAGCACGGCCCACCTCAAGGTGATTCCGGTGCTGTTGGGCTGGGGCGACCCCGGCATTCCCTTCACGGCCGTGATTCAACTGGGGAGTATTGCCGCCGTACTGGCCTACTTCCGCCACGATCTCGCCGAGGTGGCCCGGGGCGTGGGACGGGCCTGCCGCTACGGGCAGTGGAGCGATCCGTCGGCGCGCCTCGGGGTGGCGATTGCCCTAGGAACGGTACCGATCCTGCTGGCGGGTTTCGCCCTGAAGACCTTCATGCCCGCCTACGAAAGTTCCGCCCTGCGCAGCATGACCTCGATCGCGATCGTCTCGATTGTGATGGCTCTGCTGCTGGCCCTGGCCGAACTGATCGGTGCCCGCCGTCGCCAGATCGTTGACGTCACTCCCCGGGACGGTCTGTTGGTGGGCCTGGCCCAGGCCCTGGCCCTGGTCCCAGGCGTCTCCCGTTCCGGCAGCACCCTCACCGCCTCGCTGTTTGACGGCTGGCAGCGGCCCGCGGCGGCTCGTTTTTCTTTCCTTCTGGGCATTCCGGCGATCACCCTGGTGGGTCTGGTTGAGCTCAAGGACGCGATTGCCGTGCCGGCCAATGGTGGTCTGATCCCCATGCTTGTGGGCGTGCTTTCTGCGGCCCTGGTCTCCTGGCTGGCGATCGCCTGGCTGCTGCGCTTTCTCCAGCAGCACAGCACCTGGGTGTTCGTCGGCTACCGGCTGCTGTTCGGCCTGGTGATCCTGATCTGGTTCCGCGGCATCGAGGCGATCGCCCCCTGAGTCCCTCGCCCCGACAGACTGGGGGCTGAATCCCCTGCGCCCCGACATCCCGTGTGGAAGGAGCCCTCCGCCGGCATCGCCCTCGCCGCCGCCGCTGGGCACGCCCCGCCGGACTCTCCGGGCGATCCCATCGCGGCTCCGGGGGCCGATCTGGGGCAGGTGGCCAGCTCGCGTCTGCCCCAGCCGGCCGTCGTGGCCACGGTGGAGCCCGACTCCATCGCCGAGGAACTGGGCTTTCAGCCCGGCGACCGCCTGCTGAGCCTCAACGGCATCCGGCCCCGGGACCTGATCGATTTTCAGCTGCTGCAGGGGGAGGAGGCGCTGGTGCTGGAGGTGGAGGATCCCGATGGCACGCGCCATGTGCTGGAGATCGAGAAGGATGCCGATGACCCCCTCGGTTTGGGCTTCACCGAGGCGCTCTTCGACGGCCTGCGCCAGTGCAACAACCACTGCCCCTTCTGTTTCATCGACCAGCAGCCGCCAGGCCGGCGGCGCAGCCTCTACCTCAAGGATGACGACTACCGCCTGAGCTTTCTCTACGGCTCCTACCTCACTCTCACCAATCTCTCCGCCGCGGACTGGCAGCGGATCGAGGAGCAGAGGCTCTCGCCCCTGTTCGTGTCCGTGCATGCCACCGACCCCGACCTGCGCAGCCGCCTGCTGGTCAACCCCAGGGCCGCGCTGCTGATGGAGCAGCTGGCCTGGTTCGCTGAACGCCGTCTTCAGATCCATGCCCAGGTGGTGGTCTGTCCAGGGATCAACGATGGCGAAGCCGTGCAGCGCACCTTGGAGGATCTGGCCCGCTTCGGCCGTGGTGACTGGCCGGCAGTGCTCTCAGCGGCCGTGGTGCCCGTGGGACTGACGCGCTTCCGGCCGGAGGGCGAGGCCCTGGCGCCCGTCGACCGGTCCGGGGCCCGTGAGGTGATCGCTCGGGTTGAGCCGCTGCAGCAGCGCTTCCAGGCCGAGCTGGGCAGCCGCTTCGCCTGGCTCTCCGACGAGTGGTATCTGATCGCCGGTCTGCCCCTGCCGGAGCGGCTCAGCTACGAGGATCTGCCCCAGCGCGAAAACGGCGTCGGCAGCATCCGTGGCTTCCTCGAAGAGCTCGAGAGGGCCACCGTGCAGCTCCCTAGTCGCATCGTGCGGCCGCGCCGCTCGAGCTGGGTGGTGGGGCAGCTGGTGGCGGAGGCCCTGCTGCCCGTCGTCGATCGTCTCAACCGGGTCAACGGGGTTGAGTTGATCCTGCACGGCCTGCCCAGTCCCTACTGGGGGCAGGAGCAGGTGGTCACGGGGCTGCTCACCGGCTCCGATCTGCTGGCCGGTCTGGCGGGAAGAGATCTCGGTGATCGCCTGTTGTTGCCGCGGGTGATGCTGCGTGAGGGCGAAGAGGTCTTTCTCGATGACTCCACCCTGGCTGAACTGCGGGCCGCCCTGCCCGTGCCGATCGAGCTGCTGGCAGGGGCGGACGATCTGGTGGCCTCCTGCCTCGGAACGCAGGCTGGCCATGACTAAGCTCAGCGCACCCCTTCCCCTTCGGATGTGAGCCGCCACCATCTCCTGCTCGTTGCATTGATGGTGAGCTCTGGGCTTCCCTTGGCGGCCGTTCCCCGTGCCGCCCGTGCCGGTGAGGCCTCACGGGCTGCCGCCTCGGCCCCCAACCCCGCTTCGGCCCCGATTCCCGCCTCGCTTGCGATTCCTGCCCCTAGTCCCGCTGCGGACGCTGCTCCTGCTCCCCAGCCCCTTCCCCTGGCTACCGAGGTGAAGGGGCCTCGGCCCAAGTCAAATCCCACGGTGCTGCCGCCCGCCGCCACGGCGCTGCCGCCGGAGCTCAAGGGCCTTGAGGCGCCCGCCTCCCTGGCGCTGCCCATCAGGCCTGCCCAGGTGCGCATCACGCAGCTGCGCCCCCTCAGCATCGCCGAGGTAGAGACGCTCGCCGAGGTCAACAATCCCACTCTCAAGGCGGTGGCGGTCCAGGTGGATCAGGCCCAGTCGGCCCTGCGCGCCAAGATCGCGGCCTGGTATCCCACGATCTCCTTGAATGCCAACAGCTTCCCCACCTTCACGGGCGGTCAGCAGTTCAGCAACGGCCTCACCGGCACGGGTCAGCAGCAGGGGCTCACTCTTACCAACATCTGGCGCATGCAGGCTGTCCTCCAGGCCAGCTGGAGCTTGATCGATCCTAAGCGAACCCCCGATATTGCTGCCGCCCGCGATGAATTCGAGAAGGCCAAAAATCTATACCTGATTCAGCTGCGCGATCTGCGCCTGAAATCCACCCAGCTCTACTTCGATCTGCAGCAGTCCGATGAAGAGGTCCGCATCGGTCAGGAATCGGTGCGGGCCTCCCTGGTGAGCCTGCGTGATGCCCGGGCCCGCTTCCAAGCGGGCGTGGCCACCAAGCTGGAGGTGCTCGAGGCTGAAACCCAGCTCGCCCGCGATCAGCAGCTGCTGACCAACGGCCTGGCCAAACAGGCGATCGCCCGCCGCTCTCTGGCGTCTCTGCTCAACCTGCCCCAGGACGTCACCCCCACCGCCAAGGATCCCTCTCGGGTCGTTGGCACCTGGCTGCCTTCGCTGCAGGAGAGCATCGTTGCCGCCTACGCCTTCCGCGAGGAGCTTGATCAGGTGCTGCTGAGCATCTCGGCCGCCAACAGCAATGCCAATGTTCAGTTGGCGGCCGTGCAGCCCACTCTGCAGATCCTCAACAACCTGGCCGGTGGCCGCAGCCTCGGCTACGAATTCGTCACCCAGCCGATTGCCAATGAGGAGGGCTGGAACGTCGACAACACTGTCGGCATGAACGTCACCTGGAGGTTGTTTGATGGCGGTCAGGCCCGAGCCCTCTATCGCCGCCAGAAGCAGGTGGCCGAGGAGAACCGCTTCCGATTCGCTGAAGTGCGCGATGGCATTCGCCAGGAGGTGGAGGAGAGTTTCTACGACCTCGAGAAGAACAACCGCAACATCACCACCACCTCCCGGGAGGTCCTGTCCTCCCGCGAATCGTTGCGGCTGGCACGGCTGCGCTTCCAGGCCGGGGTGACCACCCAGCGGGAGGTAGTCGACACTCAGCGCGACCTGACCCAGGCCGAAGTCCGCTACACCAATGCCATTGCCGACTACAACAAGCGCCTTGCCGAGTTGCGGCGCCGTACGGGCCTTGATCAGATCGCCATCTGCGAAGAGCTCACCCTGCCGGCGAACAAACCGCTGGTGAGTGGTGCCACTGATGTACCAGTGGAGCCCCAACCCCTGTTCCCGGCCTGTCGAGCGCAGCAACGACCGGCGGCGGTCGGTGTCCTTCCGGCGGTTCGATGAGGCCGGCTTGAGCAGCCCCCCCGCGCCGGGTCTGTCGCTGCTGGCCAGCCTGCGCCTGGGCCTGTTCCAGGCCTGCCTGGGTTGCCTTGCTGTCATTTTTTCAGGGCTACTCAACCGGGTGATGCTCAGTGAGCTCGGCTTTCCCGGTCTGCTGGTGGGCGGGGCCCTCGCCTTTGAACAGTTCGTGGCGCCCTCCCGGGTGCTGTTCGGCCAGGTCTCCGATGCTCATGCGATCGGCCAGCGCCATCGGGTGCCCTACGTGCTGCTTGGTACGGCGCTGTTCTGCCTGCTGGCAGTCGCATCGGTGCCGCTGATCTTTCAGGTGGGCCGCCTGTTGGAGGCGGGGAGCCAACCCATAGTAAGCCTGGGTATCGCTGCGCTCTGCGGTCTGTTCGCCCTCTATGGCCTCGCCATTTCCCTGGCCACCACCCCCTATTTGGCCCTGGTGATCGATCGCACCACCGAGGCTGAGCGGCCCCGGGCCGTTGGCATCATCTGGTGCATGCTGACGGTGGGGATCGTGGTGGGGGCCATCCTGATCGGCCTAAGCCTGCGCTCCCTCGACGGCGTCACCGATCCCCTTGTGCTCGAGAGCACCCTGCGGCTCTTCCTGATCCGGGTCGCTGCGGCGGTGATGTTGCTCACCGTGATCGCCACCTGGGGGATGGAGACGCCACAGGCCGCGGCTTCCTCACTTGGAGTTTCCTCGGGACCTGCGACAGGCGCCGCTGCGTCCATGAGCCGCAGCGGCGCCTGTCGGGAGGATGCGGTGAGCCTGCGCCAGGCCTGGACTCTGATCACCTCCAGCCGCCAGGTGCTTCATTTCTTTCTATTCCTGATCTTCTTCACCCTGGGTCTGTTCCTGCAGGACCCCGTGCTCGAGAGTTACGGAGCCCAGGTCTTCGGCATGCCGATCGCCGCCACGGCCCAGCTCAATGCTTTCTGGGGCATCGGCACCCTGCTTGGTTTGCTGCTGGCCGGTCTCTGGGTCGTGCCCCAGCTGGGCAAGCTGGCCACGGCACGGCTGGGCTGCCGTCTGATTGCCGGGTCGTTGTTGCTACTTCTGCTCTGCGGGCTCACGGCCAGTGTTCCGCTACTCAAGCTGGTGCTGCTGTTGTTCGGCCTGGCTGCCGGGATCGGCACCAACAGTGCCCTCTGCCTGATGCTGGATCTCACCTTGCCCCAGGCGGCTGGCACCTTTGTCGGGGTCTGGGGGCTGGCGCAGGCCCTATCCCGGGCCCTCGGAAAGCTGATTGGTGGGGGCCTGTTCGATCTGGGACGCCTGCTGCCGTTAGGCCCCGACCCCTACCCCGCCTATGCCCTAGTGCTGGGAGTTGAATTGCTAGTGGTGATGCTGGCTTTGCGCATGCTCACCCTCGTCAATATACGCCAGTTCCGGGAGGATACGGGTCGGAGCCTGGAGCGTGTCCTGGCCATGGAACTCGGATGATGAGCGCTTCTCCCACCCTGGATCCCGCCCTCGAGGCTCTGCTCGATCAGGTGGCGGAGCGCCAGCGCGCCGACTTTGGTCACATGGTGTCCGACATCAAGTCCGACGGCTCCCTGATCACCTCCTGTGACCGCTGGAGCGATGCCACCCTCGTCGCCGGACTGGCGAAGCTCTTTCCTGGGGAAGGTGTGCTCAGTGAGGAGGGACAGCAGCGGGTCCCTGAGTCCACCGCCTACTGGGTGGTGGACCCCCTCGATGGCACCACGAACTTCGCCGCGGGCATCCCCTACTGGGCCATCTCGATTGCACGGTTCGAAGAGGGGCTGCCCGTGTTGGCTATCCTTGAAGTGCCCCCCCTGCGCCAGCGCATTGTGGCGATCCGGGGCCAGGGGGCCTGGCGCAATGGCAAACCACTGCAGCCCCCCTCGGTCCATGCCCATCCGGCGGGCTGCGCGTCCCTGTGCAGCCGCTCGATCGGCGTGTTGCAGAAATTGCCTGATCGCCGCTTCCCCGGAAAAATCCGGCTGCTCGGGGTCGCCAGCCTCAACCTAGTCAGTGTGGCCATGGGCCAGACCGTTGCCGCCCTCGAGGCAACCCCGAAGATCTGGGACCTGGCGGCGTCCTGGCTGATGCTTAGCGAATTGGACTGCCCCATGCGCTGGTTGCAGCGCACCCCTGAGGGCATTTCAGCCGGCACTGACCTCTCCAGCACCGACTTCCCCGTGCTGGTGGCCGATCGCCCCGAGACCCTGGAGCGCTTCATGCCCTGGGCTGACGCGCTGATGAAGTGAAGGCCAGCGTCTCTCCCCCCTCTAGCCCTCCCCCCTAAGGAGGGGGTTGTGTAGGGAGGGAGCAAGGTGCTATAGTTTTGGACTGCGCGGGTGAGCCTGAAAGGCGAGCAAGCGCGGACTTACAGGAGAGGAAGGCGCGAGCCGACGATGCTGTAAGTTTCTAAGGTCGTCGCGAGACGGCACGCCGCAAGTCCCTCAAGGGGAGGAGCGGTAGCACCTGGACAACCAAAAAAGTTTAGGAACTGACGCTTCCACTGCGTCGGAGGTTTTATTGGATAACTCTTGCGGGAGATCGTAGGAGCAAGCCCAAGGAAGTCCTGTATCGGTCGATACGATCGAACGTTACGGGAACCAGTGATGGGCGCGAACCCAGGCTGGACTCTGGCGAAAGAGCGGTGGAGGTGTGAGGTCCCGTCAAAAGAAATCGCGACGGAGACTGTTTGAACGGAGTGAAAGGGTTCTCACGACCCTGCAGCTCATGGTGAGGGTACTGAAGAGTACTGTCACTGAAAGCGTTTGAACGGAAGAGTCGCAAACCGGATCTGAGATCCTGGAAAGCATTGAGGCAAGAGCAGCGCGAGCTGTTGGAGAAGATATGCACTCTCAACCTTCTGTGTCAGCGGAAGGGGCATCGACTGCAGTGTGGCGTCAGCCAAGGCTGTGGGAGATATGCAAATCAGTTGAGGCGAAAGCGCAAGCGATCGTCAATAGGACATGATCTACAACGGAGAGTTTGATCCTGGCTCAGGATGAACGCTGGCGGCGTGCTTAACACATGCAAGTCGAACGAACCTTCGGGTTAGTGGCGGACGGGTGAGTAACGCGTGGGAATCTGCCCTCAGGAGGGGGATAACGGCTGGAAACGGCCGCTAATACCCCATATGCCGAGAGGTGAAATGAAATTCGCCTGAGGATGAGCCCGCGTCTGATTAGCTAGTTGGTGTGGTAATGGCGCACCAAGGCTTCGATCAGTAGCTGGTCTGAGAGGATGATCAGCCACACTGGGACTGAGACACGGCCCAGACTCCTACGGGAGGCAGCAGTGGGGAATTTTCCGCAAT
>CAIRWM010000047.1 GCA_903882285.1 uncultured cyanobacterium | reverse complement strand
TGCCGGGGCGTAGCGCAGCTTGGTAGCGCACCACTTTGGGGTAGTGGGGGTCGCAGGTTCAAATCCTGTCGCTCCGATTTTAAGCCGGTTGACACCATCATTTTCCGCCGCTTCTGATCCCAGAGCGGCTTTTTTGTATATTGATTGTCTTAGGCAGCCCATCAAGTTGCGGCCCAATTCGTGATGTCTGCCAGGAATTGTCCCCGAATGTGCTGCAACGTGCCGGTGTCAGCTGCGCTTGAGAAGCGCCCAGCACGGCACCCTCAACGCAGGCGGGTGGCCACGTGGAAGCTCTCCAGCCAGCGGTTGACGCGGTGGCGTAGCCGTGGGGGAACCTCCTGCACCAGATGAAGCAGTTCCTGGGCCGCCAGCCGGTGCAAAACCCGCACATCCACATGCCAGAGCCCCTCGGCTTCGCGGATCAGGCGAGCCCAGCTGCGGGCTGTCTGCCAGCGGCGCAACGGCGAGGCGGGCTCGGATGACCGGGAAGGCATGGACCCGGAACACACGGAATCAACCTCAGGCTGGAGGCAATCGCAGCGGGCGCGCCGCTACCCTCCGGAGGGCTTCAGAGATCGGGAAAGAATCTGCAGAGATTTGACAACCCCGCTTCTGACCGCCTCCACATCGACCACCTCCATACCGGACGCCTCCACACCGATCGCCTTAGTTCAGGCCGCCTGGGACAACTCCTCCTCGACCATCTGCACCGCAAAGGGCAGGGCCTCGGCCTCCCGCTGGCTGAGGCGACGCGTCCAGGCCCCGTGAACGGGATCATTCCAGCGAAAGCCGGCCTCCTTGGCCCGGTGGCGCTCCGCGTAGGCGAGCCGGGCGCGATAGAGACATCGGGGTTCGAGGGCCGCCTGCAGCAGGCGCTCCAGATTTTCGCAGCGCTCCAAGACGTGCACGAGATAGATGCAGTCGGTGAGGGCGCGATGGGCAGCCCAGACAGGCACGCCATAGGCCAGAGCAAGATCCCGCACCGAGGGGGTGGCGCGCAGCTGGCGCTCGGAAGGCCAGCGGATGTCCTCCATCGAACAGATCCATGGCTTGGCGAGCGGCGGCAGCTCTCCCTGGCCGAACCACTGCCGATCGAAGGCGGCATTGTGGGCCAGCACGGCATCGGCGGACTCCAGCATCGCCTCGAAGCAGGAGAGCGCCGCCGGCCAGGGCTGGCTCAGGCGGGTGACCTCGGCGGCGATGCCGTTGATCGGCTCGGCTGGATTGTCCTGGCAGGGCAACAGAAAGGAGAGCTGCATCAGCACCGAGCGGCTCGGCACGTGAAAAAGAACGGCTCCCACTTCGATGCACACCCCGTCCCGAACGGAGAGAGCCGTGGTCTCGGTATCGAGGATCAGCAGCCGTTCCGGACAGGGCGGCAGGCCCCTGGGAGAACTCCCCGAGAGGTCAGGAAGAGCCACGGCGGGCTGAGGAGGAGGGGGAGCCAGCGGCTCAGGGGCCGCACCGCTGGCAGCCAGTTGCGTGGTTAGCGAGGGCGGAGTTGGGGCTGCAGGGATGGGGCCAGCGGGACAACTGACTTCAGGGTTACGGGCAGCCGGGACAGGGGCCTGGGCGAGTAGATCGCTCTGTTCCCAGAAGCTGGGTTGCTCCTCCATCACGGCTGCGTCTGTGTTCCCTATCCTCCCAGCAGGCGCAAGCCTGGGGGGGGGATCCGACCCAAAGCCGCAGGGCCGTTCTGCCTAGGTTGGGTGCTCTGTGCCAAGACGTTTGGTGCCCCAGGCCCTCGCTCGCGGAGATCGCGCTCCCCTGATCGCCCTTCCCGACGCCAGCGGCACCGAACGCCGCAGCGACCGGCTGGGCGGTCAGGCCCTGGTTCTGTTCTTCTATCCCAAGGACGACACCCCAGGCTGCACGATGGAGGCCTGCGCCTTCCGCGACAGCTACGCCGATCTCCGAGTGCTGGGCGCCGAAGTATGGGGCGTCAGCAGCGACGCCGCTGCCAGCCACCAGCGCTTTGCCGCCAAGCACCAGCTGCCCTTCCCCCTGCTGATCGATCGGGGCAACGCCCTTCGCAAAGCCTTCGGGGTGCCCAGCGTGCTCGGCCTGCTGCCCGGCCGCGTCACCTACGTGATCGATGGCGACGGTGTGATCCGCCACGTGTTCAACAACCTTCTGGATGGTCCCGCCCACCGCCGCGAGGCGATCGCGGCGCTGCAGCGGTTGAAGCAGGCCGGAGCCAGCGGTGGCTAAGTCGGGCGTTGCGGCCGGCCGGGGCAACGGCCCGAACAGCGGCCCGAACAGCGGTCAAAACAGCGGGCAGGGCAGGGGCCAGGGCAGCAGCTCGACCCTCTGGCGCCAGGAGGGTCCGCTCTGGTGCCTGGAGCCCGCCGGCACTAGCGGAAGCGGCGACGCCGACCTGATTGAGTTCATCGGCGGCAGCTACCTGGCCGCCACCCCCCAGCTCAGCTATCGCCGCCTACTCGAGGCCCTGGCGGGGCTGGGCTGGCGCATTCATGCCTGGAGCTATGTGCCTGGCTTCGATCACCAGGGCCAGGCCAATCAGGCCTGGAAAAGCTTTCGCCAGGCACGGCACGCCCTCAGCCGCCGCCGCGGCGACCTGGAGGACCGCAGCCGCGTGCTGCGCCTTGGTCACAGCCTTGGCTGCAAGCTGCACCTGCTCGCCCCTGATGGCGGTCGCAACTGTCAGGGATTGGCGGCCCTGAGCTTCAACAATTTCTCTGCCGAACGCTCGGTTCCCCTGTTGGCGGAGATGGGGCAGCAGTTTGGCTTCCGCAGCGAATTCAGCCCCTCCCCGGAGGAGACCCTGCGCCAGGTGGCCGCTGGCCAGTATCGCCAGCCCCGCAACCTGCTGGTGCGCTTCCGCCGGGACGACCTGGACCAGAGCCCCCGACTAATCGAGGCCCTTGGCCGACGGGAGCAAGATGCCAGCGAATTGATGGAGTTACCCGGTGATCACCTTACCCCGGCCAGTGCCGGCCTGCGCCGCAATCTTTTCGGCGACTGGGCCGACGACCCCACCCGGCAGCACCAGATCGAGCAGCTGGCCGAACGGATCACCACCTGGGCACTCTGAGAGGCCGCCACGCCCCATTGAGGCCAGGCAGCGATCCCAGCACAGATGGTTGACGGCACCAACCTGAGCTCGCAATGTATATGGGTCACCAATGTTCCGAATGGACCAACTGATCACCGCCTACATCTCGGCCTGGAAGCGTTCGTTCGAGTACGAGGGACGCACCAGCCGCTCCGACTACTGGTGGTTCGAGCTGGCAAATTTCATTGTCCTGTTCGTGCTCAACCTGTTGGGAAGCTTCAACAGCTTCATCGGCGTCCTGGCCAATCTCTACCTCTTAGCTCATTTCGTGCCGCAAGTACCGCTCACCGTCCGCCGGCTGCGCGACTCCGGGAAGCCCTGGCCTTGGTACTTCATTCTTTTTATCCCGGCGATCGGTGCCATTTGGCTGATCGTGCTTCTTTGTCAGCCCAGCGTTTCCGCCCTCGCCTGAGCGGAGCGGAAACGCCTTGCGGTCACACCCGCAGGGCGTCGAGAACCGAGCGGTCCTCCAGGGTGCTGGTGTCACCGCTCACCTCCTGGCCCGCCGCCAGGGAGCGCAGGATTCGTCTCATGATCTTGCCGCTGCGGGTCTTGGGAAGGAAGTCGGTGAATTTGATCACATCAGGGCGGGCGATCGGGCCGATCTCGTGGCTTACGTGCTGCCTCAGTTCGCTGATCAGGGCCTCATCGCTCTCACGCCCCGACTCCAGCGTGACGAAGGCCACAATTCCCTCACCCTTGAGCTCATCGGGCCGCCCCACCACGGCCGCCTCAGCCACGGCGGGATGGCTCACCAGGGCAGATTCAATCTCCATGGTGCCGAGGCGGTGACCCGATACGTTGATCACGTCATCGACCCGACCCATCACCCAGAAATAGCCGTCCTCGTCGCGACGGGCGCCATCGCCGGCGAAGTAGAGATAACTGCCATCCGCCGGGCGGATGTGCTCCCAGTAGCTCTTGCGGAAGCGTTCGGGATCGCCGTGCACCGTGCGCATCATCCCCGGCCAGGGCTGGCGCACCGCCAGATAGCCGCCCTCACCGGCTGGCACACTGTTGCCCTGAAGATCAACCACATCCGCTACTATGCCGGGAAGCGGCAGGGTCGCCGAGCCGGGCTTGGTGGGCGTGGCTCCCGGCAGCGGGCTGATCATCACGCCGCCAGTTTCCGTCTGCCACCAGGTGTCGATAACCGGGCAGCGGTCACCGCCGATCACATCCCGGTACCACATCCAGGCCTCGGGATTGATTGGCTCGCCCACCGTGCCCAGGATGCGCAGCGAGCTCATGTCGTACTGGTCGGGGACGGCGCGACCGCTCTTCATGAAGGCCCGGATTGCCGTGGGCGCGGTGTAGAAGATCGTGCAGCGGTGCTTCTGGATTACCTCCCAGAAGGCTCCAGGCTTAGATGGTCGCGGCGCCCCCTCATACATCACCGTCGTGGCGCCATTGGAGAGCGGCCCGTAAACGATGTAGCTGTGGCCGGTGATCCAGCCCACATCGGCGGTGCACCAGTGGATGTCGTCCTCGTGGATGTCGAAGATCCACTGGAAGGTGAGGTGGGCCCAGAGGTTGTAGCCGGCGGTGGTGTGCACCACCCCCTTCGGCTTGCCGGTGGAGCCAGAGGTGTAGAGCACAAACAGCCGGTCTTCGCTGGCCATCGGCTCGGCCGGGCAGTCGACGCTCTGGGTCGCGACAAGCTCGTGCCACCAGACGTCACGACCCTCTTTTATCGCCGTGGGCTCGCCGGTGCGCTGCACCACAAGTACGTGCTGAACGCTGGAGCAGCCCTCCGCCAGGGCCTCATCCACCGCGGGCTTGAGGGCCACCGCCTTGTCCTTGCGGAAGCCGCCGTCGGCAGTGATCACCAGTTTCGCGGCGCCGTCGATCAGCCGGTCGCGCAGGGCCTCTGCAGAAAACCCACCGAAGACCACCGAATGGGGGGCACCGATGCGAGCGCAGGCGAGCATGGCGATCGCCGCCTCCGGCACCATCGGCATGTAGAGGGCCACCAGGTCCCCCTTGCCCACCCCCAGGGCCTTGAGAGCATTGGCCGCCTTGCACACTTCGGCGTGCAGCTGGCGATAGGTGTAGCTGCGCCCATCCCCGGGCTCCCCCTCCCAGATCAGGGCCGTCTTCTCGGCGCGCGGCCCGTCGAGATGGCGGTCGAGGCAGTTGTACGCCAGGTTGGTTCTGCCCCCCTCAAACCAGCGGGCAAAAGGTGGATTGCTCCAGTCGAGCACCGAGTCGAAGGGCTCGAACCAGTGCAGGGAGCAGCGGGCGTGGTCCCTCCAGAAGCGCTCCGGATCAGTCGTCGCCTGCTCCACCAGCTCACGATATGCGGCCATCGAGCCGATGCGGGCCTGGGCCGCCAACTGCTCGGGGGGATCGAAGCTGCGCTGTTCTTGCAGGATCGATTCGATCGTGGGGGCGGTGCCGGATGCGCGATCGCCGCTGGGGGCCTGGGTCATGGGAAGTGTGTGGCTGAAGACGAAGTGAGTAGAGACAGGCCTGGGGCAACCTGTCGGATGCATGGTGCATTCAAACCCAGATGGGTGGGGGCGCCAGACGGCCTCGAGGCGTCAGGCTGGGGAGCAGGACGCAAGCGAGGCGATGACGGCAGGGGCGGTGATTCTCGGGGTGATGGTGCTGGTGGTGCTGGCCCTCAATCCCCGCGGCGATGACTGGGTCTGGTTCCTGCGGCTGAGGCGTCCCGGCTGGCTCAGCTTTGAGCCGCTGATCCCGCTGATCTGGCTGGCGATCTACGCCTGCTTCGCCGTCTCGGCACTGCTGGCCTGGCGCTCCAGCACCAGCTGGGGGCTGATGGTCGGCTACCTCGGGCTGCTGCTGCTGGTGCAGAGCTACACCTGGGTGCTCTGCCGCACCCGGCGCCTCGTCAACGGCACCCGTGTAGGTCTGCTGGGCTGGGTCTGGGGGGTGGCCCTGACCCTGGTGGTGGCGTCCCTCTCCAGTGCTGCCGCCTGGCTGTTGCTGCCCTACCTGCTCTGGAGTCCGATCGGCACGCTGGTCACCTGGAGGATGCAACAGCTCAACCGCTGAGGTGGCGCCGCCGGCAGGCTTGCAGCCCGCTCAGTTCCAGGCGGCCATGGCGGCCCGGCACACCTCAACCGGCTGTTCGCCGCCGCAACCGTGACTCGTTGGCAACCGGCACCGTTCGCCCAGACGCAAAGGTCGCCGCTCGCCGCTGCCGAGATCGATGCGCTCGATCGGCACATGATCGACCCAGCGATAAGCGTAGGGACCGTGAAAGGAGTACTGATCCATGGAGCGCCACCTTCCCGTCTCAGTGAACGACCAGCCTGCAACGGCAGGAATCCGTCCCTGCCCCCGGCGCATCGATTCTTGAGGCCTGGGCCGTGGCCCACCAGCCGCGGTAGCCCGTGGGCGCCAGCGACCTGACAAGTGGCCGCGGCGGCATTAGCAGGGAGGGGGATCGTTGTAGGAGTAGCCCTCCATGGAGGACAAGCCGATCACACCCCATGCCGGCCCCACCCTCGATGCGGAGGGGCAGCTCACCTACATCGGCGACGACGGCCGGCGCTATGTGGTGGGCCTGCCGTCTGAGATCGATGAGGCCAGCGTCGACCGCGTGATGACGACTCTGCGCAGCGGCAATGACCTGTTTCAGCAGATCGAGGAGCTCTGCCACCGCTGGATCGCCGAGGTGAGCGGTCGTGAGCTCGACGCCCGGGCCGCTTTCGTGCTGATGCTCACCACCCTGGAAACGGCCTTGGAAGAGAACTATCCCGAGCCCGAGGGAGGAGACCCGTAGCAGGGTGGGAAGAAAATCCGAGGGCTCCTTGGGGCAGGCTGGAGGGATGAACGCCCCCGCTGCCTGCCTGTTCGACCTTGATGGCCTGTTGCTCGATACCGAGCCCTGCCATGCCCGTGCCTGGCGCGAAGCGGCCCGCAACTTCGGCCTGGAGCTCACGGAGCGGCAGCTGCTCGCCCTGCGCGGTCGCCGCAGGCTCGACAACGTGGAGCAGGTGTGCCGCTGGATCGAGGCCAGCGGCCGCAACGTGCCCGATGGCCAGACCCTGATGGCGGTCCAGCAGCCCATTGCCCGGCGCCTGCTTCCCGAAGCACTGGCCATGCCGGGCGCGCCCCAGCTGCTCGAGCGTTGCCACGAACTGGCGGTGGCCACGGCCCTGGTGACCAGCAGCAGCCGCGAGTCCCTGGCGATCAAGACCGCTGGCCACCCCTGGCTGGAGCAGATCGACCTGCGTGTGCTCGGCGACGATCCCCAGCTGGAGGCGGGCAAACCGGCCCCCGATCCGTTCCTGCTGGCGGCCCAGCGGCTCGGGGTCAACCCCGGCGACTGCTGGGCCTTTGAGGACTCCCCCGCCGGGGCGCTCTCGGCCGAGGCTGCCGGCTGTCGGGTGCACGTGCTGCTGCCTCCGGGACTGGGCGTCGAGGAACGGGATCGCCTTTACCCGGGGGACTGCAGCTTTCTGGACAGCCTCCACGAGGTGCCGCTGAGCTGAGATCGGTTGTTGAGCCGTAACCTGTTCAGTAGAGGCGGCTGAGCACGAATTCCGGCAGAGCGCGAAGGGCGCTGCGGGGTTCGGAGGCCGGCAGCCAAACGATCGACTCGTGGGCTTCGCGGGCGAAACTCTCAGCCAGGACACGGGAGCGGGGAATCGCCTCACAGCTGCGCACCAACTCCAAGGCCTGCTCCAGGTCCCCCGTCTCACAGAACTCCCGCTCGATCAACCCGGCCAGGGCCGGCCGCTCTTCGATGGCATAGAGCACGGGGGCGGTGAGGTAACCGGAGGCCAGATCACTGGCGGCGGGCTTACCCAGCTGCTGATCACTGCCGGTGAAATCGAGGATGTCGTCGACCACCTGGAAGGCCAGGCCCAGCTGCCGGCCGAAACGGTAAAGGGCATCGAGCTGATCGCCGGGAAGGCCGGAGAGAACGCCCGCGGCGCGGGCACTGTTGGCGATCAGGGAGGCCGTCTTGCAGTAGCTCTTCTCGAGGTAGCTCTCGAAGTTCTGGCCGGTGTCGTAGCGAAACAGCCCCTGCTTCACCTCACCGTCGGCCAGATCCATGATCACGCGGGAAAGAAGCTTGACCACCTCGAGGTCATCGAGGTTGGCAAGGTGCCAGCTGGCCTGGGCGAACAGGAAATCGCCCGCCAGAACGGCCACGCGATGGTTGAAGCGGCTGTGCACCGTGGCCACACCGCGGCGGGTGTCGGCACCGTCGACCACGTCGTCGTGGACGAGGGAGGCCGTGTGGATCATCTCGGTGATCTCGGCCAGGCGGCGGTGGCGCGGCCCCAGCTCACCTGTAGGGGAGATCGCCCGGGAAAGCAGCAGCACGATGCCCGGCCGAAGCCGCTTGCCTCCGGCGGCGAAGAGGTGCTCGGCGGCCGCCTGCAGAATCGGGTGGCCGGCTCCGATCAGGCTGCGCAGATCAGCCAGCAGGGCATCGAGGTCGGCCTCGACGGGCTGAAGCAATTCCGCGACCGTCGACACAACACCTCCCTTGTGGCGCGATCCTAGAAGGCTCGGGCCGGCGACTGAAGGCTGACGGTGCGCACGTTGGGCCGGCGCCCCAGCCAGGCGGTGGCTGCCTTAGCGAAGGGCTCCGCCTCGCCGGTGACGCAGTAAAAGGTGCGCAGGGGGTCGGCCGGCCGGGGCTCCGCGATCCGCTCGGCCTCGGGCGACTCGCCCAGACTGGCCAGCAGCGGACCGAGGCGCTGGGCCGCGGCGACGGCCGGGTCTACCAGCTGCACATCCGGGGGCAGCAGGTCGGCCAGCAGCGGCCGCAGCAGCGGGTAATGGGTGCAGCCGAGCACGATCGTGTCCACGCAGGCCTCCAGCAGAGGCGCCAGGTACTCGCGGGCGGCGCGGCGCAGCTCCGGGGCCTCGCGCTCGCCCGCCTCGATCAGCGGCACGAAGGCCGGGCAGCCGATTTCGGTCACACTGGCGGAGGGGCGGCAGGCGTGGATGGCTCGGCGATAGGCGCCACTGGCGGCGGTGGCGGGGGTGGCCAGAATACCGATGCGGTCGCTGTTGATCCCGCTGGCGACGCTGTCAATCAGCCCAACTACCGGGACGCCAGCCTCGGCGACGGCCACGTCGAGGGCCAAGGCATTGGAGGTGTTGCAGGCCATCACCATAACCCCCACTCCCTGAAGGCGCAGCCAGTGCACCACCTCCGAGGCGATCGCCCGGATGTCCTCGGTCGTGCGCTGGCCGTAGGGGACCCGAGCCGTGTCCCCCAGGTATAGACAGGGGGAATGGGGGTAGAGGGCCTGCACCTGCCGCAGCACGGTGAGGCCCCCCAGGCCGCTGTCGAACAGACCGACGAGAAGACTCAAGGGCTTACTGGAGATACGTCAGGATGCCAGTGGCAACGGCCTGGGCCAAGCGCCGGCGGAAATTCGGATCCGCCAGGCGGGGAGCGTCGATCTCTCCGGTCACGAATCCCATCTCAGTGAGTACCGAGGGCATGGTTGTGCGGCGGATCACGTAGAACCGGCCCGGACGGGCGCCGCGATCGGGGGTCTCCGGCGAGATCGCCATCAGCTGGTCCTGGATGGTGGAGGCCAGGGCGAGGGAACTGCCGCCCTCAAAATAGAAGGTCTCGATGCCGTTGACATCCGGGCGATCCATACTCAAGGCGTTGGCGTGCAGGCTCACGAAAACGTGGGCACCGACACTGTTGGCTAGGGACACCCGGGGCGGCAGGTCGACATCCACCTCGGAGGTGCGGGTCAGATACACCTGCACACCGCGGGCCTGCAGCAGGCGGGCCACCTGCAGTCCCACGTCGAGTACCACATCGGTCTCGCGCAGGCCATCGATGCCGACAGCCCCCGGGTCGGGGCCGCCGTGACCGGGATCGATCACCACGCGCCAGCGACCCCGCGGCACCGTCGGCAACCCCTCCGGGCTGAGCGGACGGCGCGACGTGCTGCGGCCACTGCTGGCGAAGCCACCGCCGCGGGGGGTGGCCGGCTGCGATGCACTCCAGCGGGCTGCGGCACCAATGACCGCCTCCACATCCCCCTCGCCCACCGCCTGCAGGCTGCCGGCCTGCAGGCCCTTGAGATCCATGCGCCAACGATCCCGGGCAGTGCCCACCAGCTTCAGCTGGCGCGGATCGAGGCGGGTGCCTGGCTGGAACTCGAGCACCAAGCGTGTGGTGTAAGCGTCGGGTTTGCCGATCCGCACCTCCCGCAGGGCCCCACTGGCGCCGATGGTGCGGGGCCGCATCGGCGCTCCGGGAAGATCGACCCAGACCCGCGGACCGCGGCCGCGGCTGCCTTCCTCGAAGAAGGCCTGCAGCTGAATGCCCGGGGTGGTGCGCAGCTCGAGGCTGGCGCCTGGGCTGACGCGCCAGGCCGCCAGGGCGCTACCGGCCCAGGCGGGCAACGTGCCCCCCCCGAGCACCAGGGCGAGGGCCAGCAGCAGGTGGAGCCCAGCGGAGCGGGTGCGGTGGCGGAAACCCATGGGACGCTCAGAACAGCGCCGGACGCCGGTGCTGCAGGCTGGGCATCTGGGTGCGGATACGCTGGCCGTGATCGGTGTCAACTGGCGCCATGGCCAGGCCTGGGGAGACGCCAGCGTCGGCCAGCACCGTACCCCAGGGGTCGATCACAAGGGCATGGCCGTGGGTCTGGCGGCGGCCATAATGCAGGCCGGTCTGGGCCGGGGCCAGCACGTAAGCAGTGTTCTCGATCGCCCGAGACTGCAGCAGCACCTGCCAATGATCCTTGCCGGTGTAGGCGGTGAAGGCCGCCGGCACCATGATCAGCTCGGCACCGGCACCGGCCAGGTGGCGGTAGAGCTCGGGGAAGCGCACGTCGTAGCAGATCGAGAGCCCGATGCGGCAGAGGCCGGGCACGTCCGCAACCGGGGGGAGATCGGTACCGGGCTGCACGGTGGCCGACTCGCGGTAGGTGATCCCGTCGGGAATGTCGACGTCGAAGAGGTGGATCTTGTCGTAGCGAGCCAGCAGCTGTCCCTCATGGCTGACCAGCTCGGAGCGGTTGACGGTGAGGTTCTCGCCTACCGGCACGGGGAAACCGCCACCCAGCAGGGTCACCTGGTAGCGACGGGCCATCGTGACCAGGAAGCGGCTGCAGCGCTCAGCCAGGGTCGGCGCCAGGCTGAGCCGCAGCTCGTCGTCGCCCATGAAGGCGAAGTTCTCGGGCAGCCCCACCAGTTCGGCGCCACGCCGGGCCGCCATCTCGATCTGTTCCTCGGCCGCCACAAAGTTGGCGTCCGGATCGGAGGTGCTGGTGAGTTGCAGGGCTGCGGCAAGAAAGCTGCTCACCGTTCTCCAGAGTCGACGGCCGAACTGTAAGGGGAGGGACCCGCCGGGGCCAGGCCCCCTCAGCTGGCCCGCAGAACGCCGGGTTCGGCCTGGATCGGCACGATATTTAGGCTGTCGACCGCGGCGCAGCAGGCGAAGTCGGCGTCGTGGTTGCCCAGACCGATCAGGCGCTGACCATGGCTGGCGGCCCGCAGGCAGGTCTCGGTGTCATGGCGCCACTGCTGCCACAGCGCCAGGGCGGCCAGCATCTCGTCGTTGCCGCAACGCACACCGCGATGGGGCGCCACGGCCAGCTCCATCGCCGCCGATGCGACCGCCCCAGCCGCCAGGCTGTCCTCCAGGGAATAAGCGCCCTCCCAGCCGCTGCCGACAATCCAGACCAGCTGGCACTCGCGCTCGATCAGGCGCCGGGCCACCGCCAGGCGGTTGGGCAGGCAGGCAGTGAGCAGCAGCGGCACCGTCCGCACAGCCGCCAGCGAGCGGGTGCCGTTGGTGGTGCTCATGAAGATGCGCTTGCCCGCAACCCGCTCCGGGGTCACCGCCAAGGGGGAGTTGCCCAGGTCGTAGCCCTCCACCCGCGCGCCCCCCCGCTCGCCGGCCCGCAGTCGCTGCTCGGCCGGCCAGGCTGCGGCTGCGGTCTCGAGGGCCTCTAGGTCGGCGAAGGCCTCGATCGCCTCGGCGCCGTTCTGCAGCGACCAGGCGATCGTGGTGGTCGCCCGCAGCACGTCGATCACCACAGCGGCATCGGGGCCGTCCTCGCCGGGCCCCAGCACCGGCGGCACGGCCTCAGAGGTATGGAAATAGGAGATCTGCACGGGACGCGGCCAGGGGTCGGGTGCGTCACAGTAGGCAGTGATAGGCAGGTAGGGACGCGTGGCGATCACGGCGGCGGAGGGCAAGGACGCCCGCAACGGGCCGGGGCGACCGGGGCGCCAGCGGGACCTGCGCGACTTTCTGCGACTGCTAGAGCAGCGCGGCCAGCTGCGCCACATCAAGGCGCCTGTGGATCCGGATCTGGAGCTGGCGGCGATCGCCGACCGAGTGCTGGCCCTGGGAGGCCCGGCCCTGCTGTTCGAGAACGTGATCGGCTCGTCGATGCCCGTCGCCGTCAACCTGCTGGGCACGGTGGAGCGGGTGGTCTGGAGCATGGGCCTGCAGCGTGCCGAGGAGCTCGAGACCCTGGGGGAGCGGCTGGCCCTGCTGCAGCAGCCGCGCCCCCCAAAGGGTCTGCGGGAGCTGAAGCTCTTCGGGGAGGTGCTCTGGGATCTCGTCAAGGCACGCCCCGACCGCGACCTGACCCCGCCCTGCCACCAGGTGGTGCGCAAGGGCGATCAGGTGAACCTGGATGAACTACCGCTGCTGAGGCCCTGGCCCAGCGATGCCGGCGGCGTGATCACCCTCGGTCTGGTGATCACGAAGGACCCTGAAACCGGCACCCCCAACGTGGGCGTCTACCGGCTGCAGCGGCAATCGATCAACACGATGACCGTGCACTGGCTGAGCGTGCGCGGCGGCGCCCGCCACCTGCGCAAGGCGGCGGCGATGGGCAAAAAGCTGGAGATCGCCATTGCCATCGGCGTCCATCCCCTGCTGGTGATGGCAGCGGCCACGCCGATTCCGGTCCAGCTGAGTGAGTGGCTGTTCGCCGGGCTCTACGGCGGGGAGGGTGTGCGGCTGGCCCGCTGCAAGACCCTCGATCTGGATGTGCCCTCCCACAGCGAGGTGGTGCTGGAGGGCACGATCACCCCCGGAGAGGAGCTGGCCGATGGCCCCTTCGGCGACCACATGGGCTTCTACGGCGGCGTCGAAGCCTCGCCGCTGGTGCGCTTCCACTGCGTGACGCATCGCTGCGATCCGGTCTTTCTGACCACCTTCAGCGGCCGCCCCCCCAAGGAGGAGGCGATGCTCGCCATCGCCCTCAACCGCATCTACACGCCGATCCTGCGGCAGCAGATTCCGGAGATCGTCGACTTTTTCCTGCCGATGGAGGCCCTCAGCTACAAGCTGGCCGTGATCGCCATCGACAAGGCCTACCCGGGCCAAGCCAAACGGGCGGCGATGGCCTTCTGGAGCGCGCTGCCCCAGTTCACGTACACGAAGTTCGTGGTGGTGGTCGACAAGGCGATCAACATTCGTGATCCGCGCCAAGTGATCTGGGCGATCAGCGCCCAGGTGGATCCCCAGCGTGACCTGTTCGTGCTGGAGGACACCCCCTTCGACTCCCTCGATTTCGCCAGTGAACGGCTTGGATTGGGCGGCCGGCTGGCGATCGACGCCACCGCCAAGATCGGACCGGAGAAGCGCCATGCCTGGGGCGAGCCGCTCAGCCGCAGCGCTGAACTGGAGGACCGCGTCGACGCGCGTTGGGCCGAGCTGGGCCTGGCCGACCTGGGCGATGCTGAACCCGATCCCGCCCTGTTCGGCTACACCCTCGAGCGTTTGCTGGAGCGCCTGGCCCGGTGATCCGCCGCAGCGGCCTCCAGGCCATCCGCGTGCTGCTGGAGCTGGCGGAAGCG
>CAIRWM010000046.1 GCA_903882285.1 uncultured cyanobacterium | reverse complement strand
GCCCTTGCGCGGCCCCCTGGCGATCAGCGTCAATTGAGCAGACCCGCTTCCTCTCCTCTCTGGCCCATCGATCGCTCCCCTTCCCCCCAAGGCCCAGCAGCAGGTGGCCGAGATCACGCGGTGGCGGCTGCGCCCTGGCCTTCCTGCAGAGGATCGACGTGCCCGGTGTGCCGGCAGATCCTGACACTCGCATCAATCACGGCCTGGGCCTGCCCAACGGCACCTTTCACTTCGCCTTCCGCTGCGACACCTTGACGGCCCTCGAGGCCCGCCGCCGGGAGCTGTTCGACCAGGGCGTGGTGGTGGGCGAACTGCTCGATCGGTTCCCCTACCGCTCGTTCTTCTTCGATGACCCGGTGAATGGGCTGCGGCTGAAATACACCACTCGCCTCCAAGCGCCCACTGCGGCCGACAGTGATCCCCTGCAGCGGCAGTTTCCGGCCAGCCTGGCATTGTTTGAGCAGGTGAGCCGGCCGGCTGCGGACCAGGATCAGCCTCTCCACTGATGGGGCTCCGAGAGGGGGCATCGATCCTGCGTTGGATCTACCGCACCGGTCACCTGAGGCCTGGACCGACAAAGGCGGTCACGTCACAGGGCCTACCGCCGATCACGGCTGGATCGCTGCGGCGTTCGTGCCGCTGGCGAACGTCGGCCGGGATCAGCAGGTTCTCCCGATCTTCAGACGTAACGCCGAAATCCGCGGATCAGCTGAGCGGGCCATTGCAGTGGCGTGTCGTTGCTCCGCACCTTGAGCTGGAGCATCGACGCCGCCAGGGAGATGCCACCCCTGCGCAGAACGGTGGCCAGATGCCAGAGGACCACGGCGGCGATCAGCAGCCATGCGCCCAGATGCAGGCTGTAGGCCAGGTGATGGACCTGGCCATCACGCAGCCAGTCTTCCTGCATGAACTTGCCGCTGCCCACCGCCAGAGCCAGGGCGAGCAGAGTCGTGGCATTGGCGGGCTGCCGCAACCGGGCACGTCCGGCGGTGAGGGCGTAGAGCCCAAATAGCAGAGCGATCGGCCAGAGCAGCACCCCCACCGTGCCATGGAGGTCGATCCAGTCACCGGCAAGCCGGAACGGCAGGCGCCCGAAGCGCCCGTCGTTGTTGGAATACACCACAAGACCCGTGAGCCAGGCCAGGGGCACCAGCAGGACGGTGATGCCATGGAGCAGGCGCAGCAGGGAGGGTTGGTAGGGACGCGACATGGTGTGGAAAGACAATCAGAATGTCAGCAAATTTTGGATTCCCCTGGGTCATGCTGTCGGAGCTCAGCCCTGCTCCCAGCGGAAATTCTGGTCGTTCCAGGAGGTGGGATCCTCGATCGGCTCGAGATGGGTCCACACATGGGTGCGGGGAAGTGCCGTGGCGATGTCCTGTTCGAGCTGCTCACACAGGTCGTGGCCTTGTTGCACGCTCCATTGGCCGGGAACCAGAACATGCATCGCGACGAATCGCTTCGATCCCGCCACCCGGGTGCGCAGGGCATGAAATCGGATCTGTTCGGTTTCGCGTGACGCGAGCAGCTGCTCCAGCAGGTGCTGCTCCTCGTCCGGCAACGAGCGATCTAGCAGGCCGGAGGCCGTTTCATGAAACAGCTTCCAGCCTGTCACGATGATGTTGATCGCCACCGCGATCGCGATCAGGGGGTCGAGGATTGTCCATCCGCTCAGCTTCACCAGGCCGATCCCCACAACAACGCCTGTGGAGGTCCAGACATCGGTGAGCAGGTGATGGGCGTCGGCGCGCAGGGTGATCGAGTGAAAGCGCTTGGCGGCCTTGAGCAGCACCCAGGCCACCAAAGCATTGAGGGCAGTCGCCAGCAAGGAAATCGCTAAACCGATGCCCAGTTGCTCCAGCGGTTGGGGCTCCTGCAGACGACCGATGGCGGCGTGAATGATCGCGAGTGCGGCCACCACGATCAACACACTCTCCAGACCGCTCGAGAAGTATTCGGCCTTGAAATGGCCGTAGTGATGCCGACGATCAGCCGGCTTGGCCGCCAGCGTGAGCGCCCAGAAAGCCCCCAGCGCAGCCACCAGATTCACCCCCGACTCCATCGCATCGGAGAGCAGCCCCACCGAGCCGGTGAGCCGCCAGGCCCATGTCTTGAGAACGATGGTGGCGACCGCGGCGGCCGCCGACAGCAGCATGAACGAGCGGGGTGATCCGAGCGGCATGGGGATGGTCAGGGTGCTTCGGTCATCCAAGAGCCTGCTTCAGCGCGAACAGGCCGAACACCAGGAACAGGCCACCACTGAGCCGATACAGCAGCTTTTCGCTGATGCGGCCGCCGATCCACTTGCCGGCACCCACCGCTAGCCAGGTGACCAGGGCATGGCCCAGCAGGGTGCCGGCCAGCAGCCCCGCGAACGTGAAGGCCGGTGCGGTGGCCAGGAAGATGGTGGTGAACTGGGTGCGATCGCCCAGCTCGGCGATGAACACCAACACGAACGCCTCCCAGATCACCGCCCAGGTGGAGCTGAAGCGGCGGCCGCTCTCGGCCGCGTTGATCGCCTGCTCCGCCTCCTGCTCCTCGTCTTCCGCCTCGTCGGCACGCATGCGCTGGGCATCGACCAGCAGCTTGACCCCAAAGCCCAGGAACAGCGCCGCCGCCAGCCAGGGCACGACCGTGGGCGGCAGCAGTTCACGCAGGCCGTAACCCAGGCCCAGGGAGATCAGGGTGACGGCGGTGAGCGCCAGGAAGGCGCCGACGAACACATCCCTGGCGCGGTGGCGCGCCGCCAGGATCAGCGCCATGAAGAAGGTCTTGTCACCCAGCTCGGCCAGGGTGATGGCGGTGAGGCTGGCCCCGAAGGCCGCTACGCCGGGATCGGAAGGAAGAGGTGCGGTCATGGGGTGAGGCTGCTGCCCTTTCCATGAGGAAGTCATTAAGTTTGGGTCACAGACGACGCTTTATCGACCGTCCATGGCGGGCAGCGCCACCACCAGCTCACAGCGGCCCGCCCGGCTTTCACCCAGGCGCAGTTCACTGCTATGGCGGCGGGCGATGGCACGGCCGATCGCCAGGCCAAGTCCGCTGTGGCCGCCGCGATCCGCGCCGCTCCAGAAGCGCTCGAACACCCGCTCGCGGTCCTGCGTGGGGCAGGGAACGCTGTGGCAGGTTGGATCGGGACTGAGCTCCAGCTGAATATCGCGGGCTGCCGCCTGGGGCGTGTAGCAGCGCAGCAGATCTTCCAGCAGCTCCAGCAGGTCGAACGCCTGCAGTTCCGCGCTTGCCAGCGGCCCATCCAGGCCGGCCTGCTCCTGGCGGGCGAGCAGCAGTAGATCGTCGAGCAAGTCGCCCAGGCGGGGGCTGAGGCCGTCGAGCTCACTCCAGGCCATCGCTGGCTGCTGGCGCAGCTCCGTTGGCACCGCCGCCAGCTGGGCGCGCAAGGCCGTGAGCGGGTGGCGCAGTTCGTGGGAGGCGTCGGCGGTGAACCGTTGCAGTGCGCTCACCTTGTGCTGCAGGGGGAGGAAGGCCAGGCGCACCATGCGGCGGCCCACCAGCAGCAGCCCGCGCTGGAGCCGGATCAGGTCGGCCTGGGCGGCACGATCGGAGAGGGCCACCCGCACATAGCCGAGCCGTTCGGCCTGGCTGTCGACTGGCTGCCAGAGGCTCACCCCGCCGGGCCAGCGCTGCCACAGCTGCCGCTTGCTGAGGCTGTCGCCGCCGGCCCGCAGCAGCTGCTCGAGCAGCAGCGCTTCCTTGCGGGTCAGCTCCAGCGCCTCCCCCTGGACCAGAACGTTGGTCTGGCCGGCCACGCTGGGCGAGGCGCAACAGGGCCCGGAGCCGTACCCGCAGCAGCTCCGGATCGAATGGCTCGCGCTCCAGCCAGGCGAGGGCTTCGGCGGCCTTGGTTGTCAGCTCACAGCCGTAGCCCCACTGAGCCAGTAAGCGCAGCAGGGCCGTCTGCAGCGGCGGATCGTCTTCCACCACCAGCAGCTTCATGGCGCCTCAGGCCCGACCAACGGCGCATCCTCGCCGGTCTCCAATTGCAGGGTGCTCTTGCGGATCCCCAGCTCCGCCAGCCGCTCCCGTGCCAGCTCCAGCAGCTGATCACGGCTGAGGGCGTCCGACGCCAGCCGCTCCGGATCGATCAGCACATGGGCGGTGAGCGCCGTGCGCGAGGTGCTCAGCCCCCAGACATGCAGGTCCTCCACCGCCAGCACCGCGGGCAGGGACGCCAGCACCTGCTCCACCTGGCTGACATCGACATGGCGGGGCGCGGCATCGAGGTTGAGGGCGATCGCCTCGCGCAGCAGGCCCAGGGCGCTCCAGATCACGGCGGCTCCGACGCCGATGGCCGTGACGGCATCGAGCCACAGCCAGCCGGTGGCACCCACCACCAGGGCGCTGAACAGCACCGCCACCGACACCGCCGCATCGGTGAGGAGATGCAGCACTGCGGCGCGCTGGTTGAGGTCGTGGTGATGGTCGTGGCCGAACAGGCGAGCCGAGAGCAGGTTGATGGCGATGCCTGCCGCCGCCGCCCAGGCCACCGGGCCGGCGATCAGCGGCACTGGATGAAACAGACGCTGGATTGCCTCCACCACCACCACCGAGCCGGCCGCAAAGATCAGCAGGCCATTGATCAGCGAGGCCATCTGGGTGCTGCGCCCGTAGCCGTAGGTGAAGCGTCCCCGGGCGGGCCTGCGGCTGAGCCGATCGGCGCCCCAGCCCAGCGCTAGGCCGACCACGTCGCCGAGGTTGTGGAGGGCATCGCCGATCAGGGCCAGCGAGCCGAAGCCGAAGCCGATCGCCAGCTGCAGGGCCGTCAGGCCGCTGTTGAGAACGATGCTCCAGCGGAAGGCGGTGCCGGAGCGGCTGTCAACGCCTCCATGGGGGTTGTCGTGGTGGTGGCTAGGCCCGTGGCCATGATCGTGATGGCTGCCTTCCATGGCCTCAGGGCTCCGCCTGCGCCGCCATGGAGGCGGCGATCATTTCTTCCATTCCTTTCTGCGTCCGCCCATGCGGCCGCAGGCCCTGGGCGGCCCAGACCCGATCGAGCTCCATGCGCAGCTCTGCAGTGATCCAGTAGGAGAGCAGCACCTTCCCTTCCCGGCTGGAGAAACAGCGCTTGGCAGCCATCGACGACCCAGGCGCAGCGTTTCAATGTATTCGTGTAGGCAAAGGTCCTGGTCTCCCTGGCGGCTGAACCGATGTCCGAGCCCTCTTCCGGATCCGCAGACCCAGCCTCCACCCCTGGCACTGAGCCACTGGAGCTGCCGGCCGGGGTACGCCAGCTCTGCAGTTGTTGCCGCAGCCACCATGGC
>CAIRWM010000045.1 GCA_903882285.1 uncultured cyanobacterium | reverse complement strand
TGGGAGCGGGGCGTGAAGCTGATCGGCGCCACCGCCCACTTCGTCACCGAGGAGCTCGACGGCGGGCCGATCATCGAGCAGGCCACCGTCCACGTGAGCCACCGCGACGAGGTCGAAGACCTGATCCGCAAGGGGCGCGACACCGAGCGCCTGGCCCTGGCCCGTGCCGTGCGGCTGGTGCTGCGCCGTCAGGTGATGGTCTATCGCGGTCGTACCGCCGTGTTCGATTGAGCGCCCCTGCGGCTTCGGTCGGGCGTCAGCCCCCAGCCTGGCTTCAGGGGCTGGATCGGCGCCTGCTGGCCCACCGCCCGCCGCAGGCCTCGCCCCTGGGCTGGCGCTGTTTCCAGCTGGGCATGCTGCTGCTGGCGAGCAGTGCCTTCCTTGCTGCCCTGCCGCTGTTCCTCGCCCTGCTGCTGGGCAGTCGCGGCCGCCGCTCCCCCCTGGTCGACCCGGCCCATCGGCTGCTGCTGCTGGTGGCCGGACTGATGGTGCTGGGCTGCTTCGGTGCCTCCAGCGGCTGGCTGGCCTGGGTGGGGCTGGGCAACTGGCTGCCCTTCTTCTGGGCGTTCTGGGGCTACCAGCCCTATCTGGCCAGTGCCGCCGCCCGGCGCCGCGTCGGCCTATGGCTGCTGGTGGGCACGGTGCCGGTGATCGTCACCGGCCTGGGCCAGCTGTGGTGGGGCTGGAGCGGCCCGTTCCAGCAGCTCGGCGGCCTGATCATCTGGCACCTGCACCGCGGCGGCAATCCGGAGGGCCGGCTTTCGGGCCTGTTCGACTACGCCAACATCGCCGGCTCCTGGCTGGTGCTGGCCTGGCCCTTCGCCCTGGCCGCCCTGCTGCAGCCGCGCCTGAGCCGGCCGGCTCGCCTGGTGGCGCTGCTGCTTGCCGCCTCCCTGGTGGCGGCCGTGTTCCTCACCGACTCCCGCAACGCCTGGGGTGCCCTGGTGCTGGCCCTGCCGCTCGTGATCGGCCCCGCTAGCTGGGGCTGGCTGCTGCCCGTGCTGCTGGTGGCGTTGGCGGTGATCGCCCTGGCCAGCGTGGTGGGGGTGCCGACGCCGCTGCAGCTACAGGCCCGGGCCCTGGTGCCGGAGGCGATCTGGGGGCGTCTCAGCGACCTCCACTTCGCCGGCGCGCGGCCGCTGGCCATCACCCGCCTGGCCCAGTGGCAGACGGCCGTGGGCCTGATCGCCGAGCGGCCGTGGCTGGGCTGGGGCGCGGCGGCCTTCAGCATCATCTACCCGCTGCGCACCGGCCACTGGCACGGCCATCCCCACAACCTTCCGATCGACCTGGCGGTGAGTCACGGTGTGCTCGTGGCGCTGCTGCTGGTGGGCTTCGTGCTCTGGCTGCTGCTCCGCGGCGCCCGGCTCGGCATGCCCAGCGGCCCGGTGTTCGAGCGCGCCTGGTGGGCGGCGGCGCTGCTGCTGGCGGCCCTGCACGCCACGGATATCCCCTTCTATGACAGCCGCATCAACATCGCCGGCTGGGTGCTGCTGGTGGGGCTGCGCATGGCCGGGCGGCCCTAGGGGCTAGGGGGTGTCCCGGGTACCCTGGCGAACGAACGTTGCGTGGCTCAGATCCTGACGGTGTCCGCGGCTAGCGCGGACCAGGGGAAGGAGTTCGAAGTCCACGGTGGGTAATTCCAGCTAGATCCTTATGCTGTCATCGGGTGATTTCGTGTGCTGGCTTAGGGTTCAGCCCCAGGGCCTCACGGCGATGTCCGGCCAGGGTGGCGCGCGGCAGGGGGCCTTCCAGGTGGTCCCAGGGCAGCACCCGGTCGTCGTTCCAGCGGGCGTGGATCACCTCCTCCCAGGGGGGCGGTGGCGGCAGCCTGCTCCCCTCCTGGTCGCCTGAGCCACGCCTGGTTTGGTCCTGGCGGGCGGCGCGGTAGGCGCGCTTCCAGCCCCCCAGGCTCTCGTGGCTGCCCCGGGCGGCGGCGATCACCGGGGCCAGGCGCCGGTCGCTGCGGGAGAGCAGGGCCTGGATCACGCTCCAGCCGTAGCTCTCGGGGCGCAGCTCGATGCCCTTCGGCTTGAGGCGCCGGGCCAGCAGCTGCAGGCGCTTGTCCGCCTCCGGGCGCACCCCCTGCCACTGGAAC
>CAIRWM010000044.1 GCA_903882285.1 uncultured cyanobacterium | reverse complement strand
GGCATAGGCCTCGGTGCGGAAGAGCATGAACGGGCCAGCGGCAAAGGCCAGCGCATCGGCCGGATCGTTGGCCCGCTCGATCGGAAAGCCCAGGCCCAGCAGGCTGGCGATGATGGGCTGCACCAGCCACTCCGCCAGACAGCCGCACTCCAGGCGCGGCGCCAGGCTGAGCAGATCGGAGCCGCTGGCGCTGGCCTCCGCCAGGGCCCAACGCAGGGCTTCTGGGGCGGGCCGCAGATCCGCATCGAGGAACAGCAGCCAGGTGGGCCGTGGCCCCTGGGCGCAGAGCTGCTGCCAGGCCTGCTCACAGGCCCAGTTCTTGCCCACCCAGCGCTCCCGGGCGGGGCGGGGGCCGGCCGCCAGCAGCGCCAGGCGCCGATCGCCATCGGCGGCCGCCCGGGCCAGATCCACCGTGGCATCGCTGGAGTCGTCGTCGACCACCAGCAGGCTCCATTCGGCGCAGGGAGGCTGGCTGGCCAGCACCGCGCGCACCATGGCGCCGATGTTGGCCGCCTCGTTGTAGGCGGGCACCACCACAGCAAGGGAGCCCTGCGGCGGGGCTCCCGCCACAGGGCGGGGCAGCCGCGGGGCGCGGTGAAAACTGCGCTGCAGGGTCACCAAGATCCCCAACAGGCCGGCGGCGGCCCCCAGCGCCAGCAGCAGCCCGGCGGTCTCAACCAGCCGCCAAGGCTCGAGGCCGGCGCCGGCAAGGGCGTGGTGCCACCAGCCCTGCAGGGGCACAGCCAGGGACTCCAGGAACGCCACGACGTCAGACCAGCGCCACACCCGCGCCTAGAGCACCTTCACCACATTGAGGCTGCGGCCTGCCAGATAGGCCAGTTGCCGCGCCACCCGCAGCGTCCCCTGGTGGGTGTGGAACAGAAAGGCCTGCTCCGCACTGGGCATTTCGGCGATGTGCTGATGACAGCCGCTGTGGTGGGAATCACCGAGGGGAGACCAGACATTCATGACGCACCCATGCGGGGAACCTGGCCTTGTCATGGCAACGCCCGGCCGGCGCGCCAGTGAGTACAACTTCTCAACCTCGGCTTCACTGCCGACATCGGTTTTCGTCCAGCGCGCGGCACAGCAGGATGGAGACGCTGATGCCAATGCCATGGCCCGTTTCCTGGCGGTGCTCAAACCACGCGAGCCGGTCGAACCCAGGGATCTAATCCTCGGACTCGATCCCCTGCTGCAGACCCTGGAGGCGGAGGTGGACCACCGCACCCCGGCCCACCTGAGCGCGATGCTGCGCAGCGACAGCGACAACCTGCGCCTGCAGTTCTTCGCCGACGTGCAGGCCAAGGCCAACGGCCCGGTGCTGGAACTTGTGCTGATGAGCCGCGAAGCGATGGGGCGGGGCGCTCCCTTGACCCTGGAGCGCTTTGAGCGCCTGCTGGAGACGGCCGTCACCACCATGACGGCCCTGGACGTCGTGTTTCGATCCGACCGGGATGGCCCGCTGCCGGACGCCGCCTGACACGATGAACTCCATGTTTCCAACCCGTCTAGGCTCCCTGTCCGCACCCGCGCTGCTCAAGCCTCCCAGGGGCTACCGCAGCCTGGCCTGGCTGGGCCTGATCGCCAACATCGCGGCGCTACCGCTGACGCTGGCCGTGATCCTGGCGGTACCCAGCTGGCGCGTTGCCCATATCGCCGTGGGCACCGGTGCCGTGCTGCCCTGTGCCGTCCTGGGCATCGTGGCCTGCGTGGCCCTGCTGCAGTGGCGCCACTGGGGCCAGGTGATGGCGATCGTGGCACTGTCGTTGAGCCTGGCCACCGCCCTGCCCTACGGCATCGTGCGCCTGGTGCTGGTGCCGCAGGAGCGGACCTTGATCGCCCTGCTGGCGTCCCTGCTGTGGATCGCCAACGTGATCATCCTGATCTACTGGTGCCGGCCAGCCGTGCGGCGCTACCTGCGCTGAGCGGACTGACCTGGGTTGAACCCTGGCGCCGTTTGGTAACAACCGCGGCACCGGGCGGACGGGGCGTAAGGATTGGATGACGCGTATCAGCTTCGACCCTTCATGCCCAGCCCCCAACGCCTCGCCGTCCTGCAGACCATTCAGCAGCGCCAGCCCATCGCCACCCCGCCAGCGCAGAAGCTCGATGAGCTGTGGTGTCAGGACGTCTTCAGTCTCGAGAAGATGAAGGCGGCCCTGCCCAAGGAGATCTTCAAGTCGGTGCAGCGCACCATCAAGGAGGGCAGCAAGCTCGATGTCTCGGTGGCCAACGTGGTGGCCCAGGCGATGAAGGAGTGGGCCACCGCCCGTGGCGCGCTCTATTACTCCCACGTCTTCTATCCCCTCACCAACACCACCGCCGAAAAGCACGACGGCTTCATCTCACCCCAAGGGGACGGCACCGCCATCACCGAATTCACCGGCAAGGTGCTGGTCCAGGGCGAACCCGACGGCTCCTCCTTCCCCAACGGCGGCATCCGCTCCACCTTCGAGGCCCGCGGCTACACCGCCTGGGACATCACCAGCCCCGCCTGGCTGATGGAGACCCCCAACGGCGTCACCCTCTGCATTCCCACAGTTTTCGTCTCCTGGACCGGCGAGGCCCTTGATAAGAAGACGCCGCTGCTGCGCTCCAACGCCGCTGTGAACAAGCAGGCCAACCGCCTGCTCAAGATGCTCGGTGAAAGCGAGATCGCGCCGATCAACTCCAGCTGCGGCGCCGAGCAGGAGTACTTCCTGATCGACAGCGCCTATGTGCCCCTGCGGCCCGATCTGCTGCTGGCCGGCCGCACCCTGTTCGGCAAGCCCTCGGCCAAGGGCCAGCAATTTGATGATCACTACTTCGGCGCCATTCCGGAGCGGGTGCAGGTGTTCATGCAGGAGGTGGAGCGGCAGATGTACCGCCTCGGCATCCCGGCCAAGACGCGGCACAACGAGGTGGCCCCCTCCCAGTTCGAGATCGCGCCCTTCTTTGAGGCGGCAAACGTGGCCACCGACCACCAGCAACTCACCATGACCATTCTTCGCAGCACGGCGAAGAAACATGGTCTGGCCTGCCTGCTGCACGAGAAGCCCTTCGCCGGCATCAACGGTTCTGGCAAGCACGTCAACTGGTCGATCGGCAACGCCACCCAGGGCAACCTGCTCGATCCCGGCCAGACCCCCCACGAAAACCTGCAGTTCCTGCTGTTCTGCGGCGCCGTGATCCGCGGAATCCATCTCTACGGCCCGCTGCTGAGAGCCGTGATCGCCACCGCCAGCAACGACCATCGCCTCGGCGCCAACGAGGCTCCTCCGGCGATCATTTCGGTTTACCTGGGCAGCCAGCTCGAGGATGTGTTCACCCAGATCCGTGAGGGCCGTCTGAGTGGCTCATCGATCGGCGGGGTGATGAACTTCGGAGTCGACACCCTGCCGGAATTCGACAAGGACGCGGGAGACCGCAACCGCACCTCACCCTTCGCCTTCACCGGCAACCGCTTCGAGTTCCGCGCCGTCGGATCGAACCAGTCGGTGGCCGGACCGCTGGTGTCATTGAACACAATCCTGGCCGATTCCCTCGGCTGGATTGCCGACCATCTCGAGCCGAGGCTGGCGGCGGGAGAATCCGTCGAGAGCGCGTCCCTCGCCGTGCTGCAGCAAGTGATGGAGCAGCACGGCAACGTGATCTTCGGTGGCAACGGCTATTCCGAGGAGTGGCATCGCATGGCGGTGGAGGAGCGGGGTCTCGAGAACCTGCGCACCACCGCCGACGCCCTGCCGGTGCTGGCGCGGCCGGCGATCCGTGAGCTGTTCGAGCGCACCGGCGTGCTCACGCCGGTGGAGCTGCAGAGCCGCTTCGAGGTGTATGCCGAGCAGTACATCCTGGCCATCGAGGTGGAGGCCAAGCTGGCGGTGCAGATTGCCCGCACCCAGGTCTATCCCGCCGCCATGCGCTACCTGGGGGAACTGGCCGAATCCCTCAAGCTGCAGAGCTCGTTGGGGATGGAGGTGTCCCCGGAGACCTCCCGCCAGGTGGCGAGCTTCTGCCAGCAGCTCATGGATCTGAGCGGTCAGCTGCAGACCGCCCTCGACCAAGCCCCGCATGGCACCGAGGCCCACCTGCGCCACTGTGCCGACACCCTGGTGCCGCTGATGGACCAGCTGCGCACCAGCGTCGATGGCCTGGAGACCTTGGTGGACGACAACCTCTGGCCCCTGCCCTCGTACCAGGAGATGCTGTTCGTTCGCTGAGATGGCAGCAGGGATCCTGCCCCTGTGCTTCGGTTGTTGCTGGACTCGTGACAGCTCCAAGCCGGCAGGGGGGACAGGATCCATTCCTCGCCAGACGCAGGCCTTCCGCGGATACGGCAGTCCACTGATATGGCCGGGAGGCTGGGCTCAGGCGACGGTCACCCCCTTCCAGAAGGCAACGCGCCCTTGGATCTGCTGGGCGGCCTCCTTGGGCTCCGGGTAGGTCCAGGCGGCGTTGGCATTGACAGCCCCATCCACCACCACGTCGTAGTAATGGGCCTCGCCCTTCCAGCCGCAGACGGTGCGGTGGCTCGAAGGCCGGAAGCAGGTCTGCTCCAGCGCCTCCGGCGGGAAGTAGGCGTTGCCCTCCACCGTGACGATGTCGTCACTGCTGGCGATCACCTGACCATTCCAACGCGCCTGCATCAAAGTTCCTCCAGTTGAGGCCCCCATCCTGGCGCGTCCCGGCAGACCGGATGAGCGGGCCTCACCGTCCCGTTACCAGGGCATGAAGCTGTAGATACGCAGCGTGGCCACCCCCACCGGACTGGCGACTGGGCGGGGACCAGCGGGCCAGGCCACCACCTGGAACAGGTAGGTGTCGGACACGCCCGGGTTAGCCCAGGGCCGCAGCACCACGGTGACGGTGCTGCCCGGCGGCACGGGTTCGGGAAAATCGATCGTCATCCGCCGGGCCCGGCTGTCCCACTGGGCCTGTACGGGCACCGGCCGCCCCTCGCGACGGGGCCGGCCGAGGAAGGCGCGGCTGCGCTCGGGGCTGAACTGGAAGCTCGTGTCGGCACCGCGGATCTGCTCCACGGTGAGCTGGCCGAGGTCCGCGCCGGCGGCAGGATCGAGGCTAAGCGTCAAGTAATACTCCGGATTGGGCTCCCAGACCGTGGAGTAGTAGGTGATCAGGTCCACCCGCCAGGGCGCCTTGACGAAGACGGTGGAGCCGCGCAGTTCCAGGGCCGAGACGGAAGGCGCTCCAAGGGGGGCCACAGGAACCAGGGGAATCGCCGCGAGCAGCAGGCCCGAGAGCAGCGGCAGCAGCCTGGACACTGGTGCCATGGGCAACGGCGAGAGCTTCCCCATCGCTAGAAAGACCCCAGGGTCACGGCCTCGAGAAAGGGGCGGGGATCCTGATCGCGGCGATGCCGGCGCGGGATCGACGGTCCTTGTCCGTCCGGAGTCTCCGGATCGAGGGCGGCGGTGTGCTCAAGGGCCTGGCGCAGCCGGCGGGCCGCATGCAGCGGCATGTCGCGGGGCACGCTGATGCGGTCGCGCAGATAGCGCAACCCAGCCGCGCTGCCCCCAGGCGGAACCTGGTCGCGGCCGGTGATCAGGTGGTCCAGAGCACAGCGCAGCGCCGGCTCGAAGGCCGGCCCCAGCGGATTGCGGGAAATCAGGGTATGGCGATGGCGCAGCACCCTGGCCAGGGCGGTGGCGGCGGCACCGGCCGGTTCGGGCTGGCTGGTTTCCGGATCCGCTTCTCCCGGAGCGCTGATTGGCCAGGGGCCGGCATCGATGCGCCGGGCAAGGGCCCGCTGATGGGCCGTACCTCTGGGATAACAGCCACCCATCTGGGGGGGCAGGTCGTGGGCGTGGGTGTGGAAGTCGCTCTGGGTGCCGAGATAGGTGGGGCGCTGCTCAAGGGCCGCGAACCAGC
>CAIRWM010000043.1 GCA_903882285.1 uncultured cyanobacterium | reverse complement strand
TGTCTGGCGGAGTGGCTGGTGCAGCCCATCATCGCCAGCCTGCTGGGCCTGGGCTTTCCGATCGAGCGGGCCAACGATCCGGCCGATGCGCTGGCCTTTGCCGCTGGCCCGTTCATGCTCTTCCGCACCGAGGCCTATGCCGCTGTCGGGGGGCATCGCACCGTGGCGGGGGAGGTAGTGGAGGATCTGGCCCTGGCTCGGGCCATCAAGGGATCGGGCCGTCGCTTGCGCTATCTGGTGGCCACCGAGCAGCTGGGGCTGCGGATGTACCGCGACTTCGCCGCGCTCTGGGAGGGCTGGAGCAAGAACTGGCTGCTCGGACTGGAGGGAAACGTGGCCAAGGCGCTGCTGGCCGGCGCGGCGGTGGTGGAGCTCTACGCAGTTCCCTGGCTGCTGCTGCCGCCCGCCCTGCTAATCGCCACGCGGCTGGGGCGACCGTGGCTGCTGCTGGCGGTGGCCGGCGCCCTGGCGCTGCAACTGGCGCTGCGACTCTGGAGCCGCCAGCATTTCGCTCTGCCGCTTCGCTACTGGTGGCTGGCTGGTCTGGGGGGGCTGGTGATCGGCGCGATCGCGCCGGTGTCGGTGTGGCGCACCCTCACCGGCCTGGGCTGGACCTGGCGGGGGCGTTCCCTGGCGGAGAACGGCGAGCCCTAGGGTCGATCGCGATGAACGTCGCTTTCCCGCCGCTGCGTCGTGAGGCGCTGCGCACCCTCCAGGTCAACCTGGGCTACCGCTGCAACCAGAGCTGCAGCCACTGCCATGTCCAGGCGGGGCCGAGTCGCAGCGAATCGATGGCCGACGACCTGCTGGAGCTGATCCCAGAGGTGTTGGCGGCGCGGGGGCTCACCAGCCTCGACATCACCGGCGGTGCGCCTGAACTGCATCCGGGCTTCCGCCAGCTGGTGCGGCGGGTCCGGCGTCAGGGGGTGGCGGTGATCGATCGCTGCAATCTCACCATCCTCAGCGAGCATGGCCAGGAGGATCTGGCCGCCTTTCTGGCGGAGCAGGGGGTGACGGTGGTGGCCTCGCTGCCCTGCTACCTCGAGGACAACGTCGATCGTCAGCGAGGCGACGGCGTGTTCGCTCGAAGCATCGCCGGCCTGCGTCAGCTCAATGCCCTTGGCTTTGGCCGGCCCGAGTCGCCGTTGGAGCTGCACCTTGTTTACAACCCCCAGGGCCCCAGCCTGCCGCCGCCCCAGGCGGCGCTGGAGGCCGACTACCGGCGGGTGCTGGCGGAGAGCTACGGCATCGTCTTCACCAGCCTGTATGCCCTGGCCAACTTGCCGATCGGACGGTTTGCCGCCGTGCAGCGGCAGCAGGGCACTTTGGAGGCTTACCGGGCTCTGCTGCAGGCCAGCCACCGTGATGCCAACCTGGCGTCGGTGATGTGCCGAACCCTGCTGAGTGTCGACTGGCAGGGCTGGCTGCACGACTGCGACTTCAACCAGATGCTCGGGCTCGCTCTGCTGGATGCCGGCGATCCGGGTGCTCCCGCGAGTCCAGGCGGCCGGCGTCATCTGCGCGATCTACTGCACTGGGATCCCGCCGCGGCGCCGATCCGGGTGGGAGAGCACTGCTGGGGCTGCACCGCCGGTAGCGGCTCCAGCTGCGGTGGGGCGCTTACGCCGACTGGCGGCCCAGCAGGCGACAGCCGATCTGAATTTCCCCCGCGTCCAGCAGGCGGCCGATCCGCAGGGCCTTGGCCTCCTCCTCGCGATTGAAGCTGGCCTGGTGCGTGGTCAACCAGTCGATTTCCTCCTGGGTGATGACGCCGGTGGCCATCGTTTCCAGAAAAATTTCGCCGACGAGCATGGCGATAGGGGGACTGCGGCCCTGCGTCTACGGATCTGATCGTATGGGCAAGGCCTTGAATCGCGAGCGGGCCTTAGGCCTGAATGCCGTATTCCTTCAAGAAGGTCACAACGGAAACCCACGCAAAACACTGGCAGATCACCGGCATGAAGAAGCCCGACTCCAGGAGAAGCCGGGCCAGGATGTGTCGAGAAGAGAAGGCTGAATCGACGATGGGGCCTGTCAGGGCCGGGGATGGGTGATGCGGCTTGCGCCGTCATGCGGTCGCCATCGGGGTGTCGTCAGCTGGATGTCGTCTGCGGGTTGATCGACAGATCGCCATCGACGGGTCGATGGATCGGGTTGGAGGCGGAGCTGCTGAGAGCGGTACCTGGGGCCATGGCATCCAAAAGATCGGTTTCCGATGACCCCGGGGCACCTGGCCCGCCTTGGAGACGGACTGGCGTCACGAAGGACGCTGGGGGCGATGCAGGGGGTGATTCGCGAGCAATCGGGAAACCGGAGATCGGGTCGAGACTGTTGGAGCAGGGGCCAGCGGTCAGTGAACTCCTGACGGTTGATTGGGTGGCGTGTCATCCATCGCTGGACCCTCCCGGTTCATTGCCACCACTGTTGCCCCGCCCTTGGGCTTTGACCATGGGTATTCATGCCTGATCCGAGCCGTGCCCGCTGGTGTGCCCCAGGCGGTTGACGCTGCGGCGGCCGGTTGCGAGGTTGACCTGAATCGGCCTTCTGTGCGTCCGTCCCTTTCATGCCTTCCAAAACTCCCGCCTCCCTGACCCTGACCGAGGCCATCGAGCAGGAGCTTCCCCTGCTCGATGCCTGGTGGCGGGCCGCCAACTACCTGGCGGTGGGCATGATCTACCTGCGTGCCAACCCGCTGCTGCGCGAGCCGCTGCGGCCGGAGCACATCAAGAACCGTTTGCTGGGGCACTGGGGGTCGAGCCCCGGTCAGGCTTTCCTCTGGACCCATGCCAACCGGGCGATCCGCTGCCACCAGCTCGACATGATCTACTTGTCGGGCCCCGGGCACGGTGCTCCGGGGGTGCTGGGTCCCACCTACCTCGATGGCTCCTACAGCGAGGTGTACCCCGATAAGTCGCGGGATGAGGAAGGGATGCGTCGCTTCTTCAAGCAGTTCTCCTTCCCCGGTCATATCGGCTCCCACTGCACCCCGGAGACACCCGGTTCGATTCATGAAGGTGGCGAACTGGGCTACGTGCTCTCCCATGCCTGCGGGGCGGTGTTCGACAACCCCAACCTGATCGCCCTGGCCTGCGTGGGGGATGGGGAGGCCGAGACGGGTCCCCTGGCCACCTCCTGGCACATCAACAAGTTCCTCAATCCCATCAGCGATGGCGCCGTGCTGCCGGTGCTGCATCTCAACGGCTACAAGATCGCCAATCCCACGCTGCTGGCCCGGATCCCGGCGGAGGAGCTGGCCTGCCTGATGCGCGGCTATGGCTGGGAGCCGATTGTGGTGGAGGGGCACGAGCCGATGGCGATGCACCTCGCCATGGCCGCCGCCATGGAGACGGCGATCGGTCGCATCCGCGCCGTGCAGGCCGAGTGCCGGGCCAGCGGTACGGCGGTGCGGCCCTACTGGCCGATGATCGTGCTGCGCTCCCCCAAGGGCTGGACTGGGCCCGTCTCCCTCAACGGCAAGGCGATCGAGGGCTTCTGGCGTGCCCACCAGGTGCCGCTGCCTGATCCCCGGCGGGATCCCGAGCAGTTGCGGATGCTGGAGGAGTGGCTGCGCAGCTACCGCCCTGAGGAACTCTTCGACGCCAACGGCACCCTCATCCCCGAGCTGCGGGCCCTCTCGCCGCAGGGCGAGCGGCGCATGGGTTCGAATTCCCACGCCAATGGCGGCCTGCTGCGCCACAAGCTGCGCTGGCCCTCCCTGGAGGCTTATGCGGTGGCGGTGGAGCGGCCCGGTGCGGGCGAAGCCGAGAACACCGCCCCCCTCGGGGCGCTGCTGCGCGACCTGATCGCCGGCAACCCCGACAACGTGCGCGTCTTCGGGCCGGATGAGACCGCCTCCAACCGGTTGCAGGCGATCTACGACGTCAGCAAGAAGGTCTGGATGGAGCAGCTGCTGCCGGTGGATGCCGATGGCGGTGAACTCGCCCGAGAGGGTCGGGTGGTGGAGATGCTCTCCGAGCACACGCTGGTGGGGATGATGGAGGGTTATCTCCTGACGGGTCGCTATGGCTTCTTTCACACCTACGAGGCCTTCGCCCATGTGATCGCCTCGATGTTCAATCAGCATGCCAAATGGCTGGAGTCGTGCATTCACCACGCTCCCTGGCGGGCTCCGATCGGGGCCTGGAACTGCCTGATCTCCTCCACTGTCTGGCGGCAGGATCACAACGGCTTCACCCACCAGGACCCCGGTTTCATCGATCTGGCGGGCAACAAGAGCGGCGAAGTGGTGCGCGTCTATCTGCCGGCCGATGCCAACAGTCTGCTGGCGGTGGCGGAGGAGGCCCTGCGGGAAACTAACGTCTGCAACATCATCGTCTCCGACAAGCAGAAGCATCTCCAGTACCTCACCCTTGACCAAGCCCGTCAGCATGTGGCCAAGGGCATCGGCCTGTGGAGCTGGGCCAGCAACGATCATCACGGCAATGAGCCCGACAACCCCGACGTGGTGATGGCCTGCGCCGGTGACATCCCCACCAAGGAGACCCTCGCGGCCGTGGAGATCCTGCGTCGTGAGATCCCCTGGCTGCGGCTGCGGGTGCTGAACGTGGTCAAGTTGTTCGCCCTCACCCAGCCGAGCGAGCACCCCCATGGTCTTTCCGACCGGGACTTCGACACCCTGTTCACCACCGATCGGCCGGTGATCTTCAATTTCCACGGCTATCCATGGTTGATTCACCGCCTCACCTATCGCCGTACCAATCACGCCAACATTCATGTCCGTGGGTACAAGGAGAAGGGGAACATCAACACACCGCTTGAGCTGGCGATGAATAACCAGATCGATCGCTTTAACCTCGTGATCGACGTGATCGACCGCGTGCCGGGGCTCGGCTCGCGCACCGCCCATATCAAGGAGCGAATGAAGGAAGCGATCCTGGCCAGCCGCACCTACGCGCACGAGCACGGCATGGATGCCCCGGAGGTCACGGGCTGGCGCTGGACGTTGCCCGGCGGCGAGGGCTGAATGGCCAGCAGCACCGGTACGAGCGGCACCGGCCCGGCTGTGGTGCTGGTGCTCAACGCCGGCAGTTCGAGTCTCAAGGCCTCGCTGCATAGGAGCGATGGCGAGCTGCTCTGGGGTGATCAGCGTCGCTGGTCTCCCCTCGCCACCGATGGTTCTGCGCTACCGGACACCCAGGAGGAGGCGCTGGATCGCCTCCTCGACGACTGGCTCCCGACCGCCCTGGCCCCCTGGGAGGGTCAGCTGCGGCTGGTGGGGCACCGGGTGGTGCATGGGGGCGAGATCTTCAGCGCCCCCACCCGGCTGACGCCGGCTGTGCTGGAGACCCTCTCCTCCCTGGTGCCGCTGGCCCCGCTGCACAACCCCCCGGCCCTCTGGGTGATGCACTGGCTGCAGCGCCGCTACCCGGAGCTCGAGGGCTGGGCCTGCTTCGACACGGCCTTCCACGCCACCCTGCCGCTGGAGGCCCGCACCTATGCCATCCCGGCCAGTTGGCGTGCCGCCGGCCTGCGGCGCTTCGGTTTTCACGGGCTCAATCACCAGCACGTAAGCGAGGTGGTATCGGCCCGTTTTGACGGGGTGGGCAGAGGGACAGACGCTGGGGCACCGCTGCGGCTGGTGAGCTGTCATCTCGGTGCTGGCTGCTCGCTCTGCGCCGTACGCGGTGGCCGCAGCATCGCCACCACCATGGGCTTCACGCCGATGGAGGGGCTGGTGATGGCCACCCGCAGCGGCTCGGTGGATCCGGGGCTGCTGCTGCATCAGCTGCGCCGGGGCGTGGCTGTGGCCGAGCTCGATGACGACCTCAATGGCGCCAGTGGTCTGCTGGGTCTGTCGGGGCTGAGCGGCGACATGCGCGAGGTGCGCGCCGCCGCCGCCCGGGATCACGCCGGGGCCCAGCTGGCCCTCGCTGTCTTCCGTCACCAGCTGCTGCAGGGCATCGGTGCCATGGCCGCCAGCCTGGGAGGCGTGGATGTGATCGCGCTCAGCGGTGGCATCGGCGAACACGACGACGCCCTGCTGGGGGAGCTGGAGAGCGCCCTCGCCTGGCTGGGGCCGTTCACCCTGCTGACCGTTCCCGCCGACGAGGAGGGCCAGATCGTGCGTCAGATTCAACACGCTGCGGCGCTTCAGCTTTCCGGTCGCAGCGGGACCAGGGCTTCATAGGCCTGACAAAATGATTCCCCCAGTGCCTTGCGCAGCACCGTGTCCTGCCGGAAGGCGGCCTGGGATTCGGCCAGGCTCGCGGGAAGGCAGCGGGCCATCTCCGCCGACGGCGGATCGGTGTACGTGTTGGCATCGCTGCGGGGTCCGGGATCCAGTTGCCGCTCGATGCCATCTAGCCCCGCCGCCAGCACCGCCGCCTGCAGCAGGTAGGGGTTGGCTGCGCCATCGGCGAGGCGAAGCTCCAGCCGCTGACTGTCGGGGATGCGCACCATGTGGGTGCGGTTGTTGCTGCCGTAGCTGATCCAGGCGGGCGACCAGGTGGCGCCGGAACTGGTGATGGAGCGGCCCAGACGCTTATAGCTGCCCGGCACCGGATTGGTGATCGCGCACAGCGCCGGCGCATGGGCCAGCAGGCCCCCGAGGAAGTGGTAGGCGAGCTGGGAGAGGCCCAGTGCACCGCTGGGATCGTGAAAGAGATTGCGGCCGGTCCCATCCCAGAGGGAGCAGTGCAGGTGGGCGCCGTTGCCTGTGAGTTCGGCAATCGGTTTCGGCTCGAAGCTGATCCGGGCTCCGTGCTTCTCGGCCAGAGCCGCCGCCATCACCCGGAAGAAGGCATGGCGATCGGCGGTGGTGAGGGCGTCGGCGTAGGTCCAGTTGATCTCGAATTGGCCGTTGGCATCTTCGTGATCGGCCTGGTACGGGCGCCAGCCCAGTTGTTCCATCGCCTCCAGCAGTTCGGCGATCAGGGGGTAATGCCGCATCAGTGCCAGCTGGTCGTAGCAGGGCTTGCTCTGGTGGTCGCGCCGGTCGGCGATGCCGTCGGCATCGGGATCCATCAGAAAGAATTCCGCCTCCACTCCGCTGCGCAGCTCCAGTCCACGGGCCGCAGCCCGCTCGATTTGCCGTTGCAGCACGCGGCGCGGCGACTGCTCCAACACGACGCCCTCCACCTGGAGATCCGTGGCCACCCAGGCCACCTTGCGCTGCCAGGGCAGCACCGTCAGGCTGACGGTATCCGGCAGGGCCAGCACGTCGGGATCGGCCGGCGTCATCGCCAGCCAGGCGGCAAAGCCGGCGAAGCCTGCACCGTTCTCGGCCAGTTCAGCCACCGCCGAACTGGGGACCAGCTTGGCTCGCTGCACGCCAAAGAGGTCGCAGAAGGAGAACAGGAAGTGGCGGATGCCGTGGGTGGCGGCGAACTGGGCCAGGTCGGTCATGGGTGGGCCGTCAGGGCGGCAAGCGATAGGGATGCGTGGGGCGGTGGCGCTCAGGAGGCGCAAAGCAGTTCGACTTCGGCCCGCAGCTGGGCCTGCAGCATCGGATCCGTCCGGGGATTGCCGGCCCGGTGGCCGAGGTCGGACTCGAGCACCGTGAAGCGGGCGCCAGCAATCAGAGCCGCCTCGGCGGCGCAGTCTTCGGGCGGGAAGTAGAGGTCGTGACGGCCGGCGATCACGCTGGTGCGGGCTCTCACCCGGCCCAGGGCCGTGGCCAGGTCGGCGACACCCGCCGCGGCGGCCACGTCGTTGGCCAGCCAGACATCAAGCATTGCCAGTAGATCGCGTGGATCGTGACGCTGGTAGGCCGGCAGCCAGCTGCGCTCCACGTAGTCCTCCACGCTCGCGTAGCCCAGTGCCTGATGGGCGCCGCGGCGGTAGAAGGGCTGGCTGGCGGCCCAGGAGGCGTAGATCAGCGCGAAGCTGCGCAGACCCTGGTGGGGGGTGACGCGGAAGCTGTGGCCGTCCCAACTGGGATCGCCGGTGAGGGCCTGGCGCAGGCTGAGCAGAAACAGCCGGTTGTGCGGCGTGGTGAGGGCGGTGCCGCAGACGCAGCAGATGCGCTGGGTGCGCTCGGGCTCCAGCACGGCCCAGTGATAGGCCTGCTGGGCCCCCATCGACCAGCCATAGATCAGGGCAGGGCTCTCCACCTGAAACACCGTGTCCAGCAGGCGTCGCTGGGCGGTGATGTTGTCGGAGTGGCTCACCGGCCAGCCTGTGGTGCCGATCGCTGGGCCGCCCGTGCTGGGGCTGGTGGAGCGGCCGTTGCCGAACTGGCTGACCAGCACCACGCACCAGCGCTGGGGATCGAGAATTGGGCCTACCAGCCAGTCGATGTCGTCGGGCCAGGCGCCGTAGGAACTGGGATAGAGCACCAGATTGGAGCGATCGCTGTTCAGCGACCCATAGACCCGATACGAAAGGGTGGCTCCGGGCAGGACACCGCCGCTGTGGAGCTCCAGATCGCCGAGCTGCAGGAGCCGATCGGCTGGGGTCGTCTCACGGGGCGGAGTGCTGGTTCCCAGGCTCATCGGGCTGGTGCTGGATTCAGGGCCGAGCTCGGTGCTGGGTTTGGGGCAGGCATCGCCAGGCGGCGGGGATCGGCGAGAAGGGTGAGGTGCACCGCCAGGTAGCCGGAGTCGCAGTGGGCCAGCCACGGCGCGAGGTGGCGATGGGCCTCGGCCAGGGCGTGGAAGGGCAGGGAGGGGTAGAGGTGATGTTCGGCGTGGTATGGCATATCCCACATCAACCAGCGCAGCGGTGCCAGGGTGAGGGTGGTGCGGGTGTTGCTCAGGCCGTCGTCGACGTAGGAACAACCGCCGTGTTCGGCCAGCAGCACGAAGCGCAGCAGGGGCTGGCCCACCGCTAGCGGCAGCAGCCAGAACCAGAGAAGAAAGCCATTGCCTCCGGGCAGGGAGGTCAGCAGCAGCAGCCCGTACACCGCCATCTGGCGGCGGATCGAGCCCCGTACCGCCTCTACAGCCTCTTCCGGGATGTAGGGCCGCTCGCCGAAATCACCCTGCAGTCCCCGCCAGTGACCGCGTAGCTTGCCGAGCCACCAGGGCAGGCCGCTGAGTTCAAGCCAGTAGGCGGAATGGCTGCTGGGGGGGGCGTCCTCCAGCTCGGGATCGCGCCCTGGCTGATGGGTGTAGCGATGGTGCCACTGGTGGTAGCGGCGGTAGAAATCGGCGTTGTAGAAGCTCAGCACTCCGGCCCACCAGGCCACGGCGTCGTTGAGGGAGCGGTTGGCGAAGGCGGTGCGATGGCCGCTCTCGTGCATGGCGCAGAAGCTGAAGGCCAGTCCCCAGCCCAGCAGCACCAGCCCCAGCAGCCGCAGCGGCCAGTGGATGGCCTGGCCCGCGGCCGTCCAAGTGAAGGGCAGACCCCACAGCACCCCGCCGCCGATCAGCACCGCCAGATGCAGGGTCAGCCGCCGCAGGCCGGGCCCATTGCGGCGCTGATTGAGCCGGGCCAGCAGGTTCGCCTCCAGTGGCGAGGCTGACCTGGGGGAGAGCGGCGTTGCTGCGGTCGGCGTTACTGGAGTCGTGGCCTGGGGGGCTGCCGTCATCGGGGCTCGCTCTGCAGCGGGCGCAGGAGGGCAGCAGTTTCGACCGTGCGTCCGTCGCAGCTCTGTTCAGGGTGGACAGTGTCGCCTCAGCGGCCGTTACCGGGCAAGGGCTGATCGCGATCCTGGCGGCGCAGCAGCACGTAGAGGTAGTCGGGGTCCTTGTACTGGCTTGGCAGGCACTCATGCAGCTGCGCCAGCCGCTGCCAGCAGACGGTGCGCTGGATTTTCCCCAGGGTGCGGCCTTCGCGGATTAGCAATCGAAGGGCCTTGCAGTACATGGAGTAGCCCGCCTCCAGTTCCCCGATGGTGACGCGGGCCGGCTGCGGTGTCGCGATCGCCTGGGAGCTCGAACCACGGATCGGGCTGGAGGTCGGGCCGGACGTCGGGGCAGCCATCGGTGTCATCGCGTCGTCGATGCCTTGACCGTCGCACCACAGGACGCCGCTTCGATCCCCCCATCCGGGGACAATTAGCCCAGCGTTTCAGAGCTGCACCATGCCGCATCGCATTCCCTTCAGCACCGCCTGGAGCCGGTTGTTCACCCCGAGGGTCTGAAGCAGCCGTTTGGTGTAGGTGCGGGCCGTCGCTTCGCTCACCACCAACTGACGGGCGATCTCGCGATCGCTGAGGCCGCTGGCGAGCAGATCGAGAACCTCGTATTCCCGCGGTGTGAGCCGGGGGCAGCTGAGATAGGGCAGGGTGCCGGTGCGCAGGGAGGGGCTGCGGTAGGAGTGATGCCCCATCACCGCCATCACAGCGGCCTGCAGCGGCCGCTGGTCGTCGACCACATCGGCCTCGGCCACCACCGCTTCGAGCCAGGGGGCCTCGGCGTATTCGGCGGGAATCACATCGCCCAGGGCCAGCACCACCACCTTGAGATTGGGTTGAGCCGCCCGAGCCTTGCGGGCCAGTTCGAAGCCGTTGCCGTTCTCGAGATGGTCGGTGCAGATCAACAGTTCGTAGGGCTCCCGGGCCAGGTAGTCGAGGCAGGAGCTCTCGTCGGTGACGGCGCAGCCGATGTGGCTGCGGTCCTGGAAGCTTTCACAGACCGCCCGCAGCAGGAAGCGCCCCTTCATGGCGATGGCCACGCGCCCGCTCACCGCCACGGAGAGCAGCACGTCATCAAGACGTGCCCCTTCGAGGCTGTCGAGGAAGGGGGTGAGATCCATCGGCGGCCCGTCCTGCAGCTGGGCACGCTCACGCTATCGAGGCCACGCCCCCCCAGTGGCCCGAATCTTTGGATTCAGTTAAGGTTTGATCAATCGCTTCTGCCGCGTGGACGAGAACCATCCCGTGCTCAATGCCTTTGAGGTCGAGCTCGATGTGCTTCGCCAGGAGTACCGCCGCCAGCCCAGTGAGCACACCCGCTACCAGTTGGTCCGCCATGAGCAGCTGATCGCCCAGTGGGCCCCCGAAAGCAGCCTCGTTGCCCTCTGACCTGAACGGGGCGGCTCTTCGGCTCAGGCAGAGTCCAGCCGCCGGGCTCCGTTCAGCGGGCCCAGCCATACTGCAACGGCGACCCAATGGACCAGCACCGGCGACCAGAGGGAGCCGCTGATCTGAAAGGCGATCGAGCAGGTTGCGCCCAGCAGGGTGCACAGCATCAGGAAGTGCCTGTCGTGGAACAGGATGCGCCCACGCGGGTACCACAGCCGACCCGCCAGGGGGTGGTAAAGCACGAACAGGCCGAGGCTCAGGGCGCCCCAACCGAGGACGCTCCAGTTCAGGCCGTCGCTGCCCTGGCCCAGGTGTGGTGAGGGCATCAGCGCCACCCGGAACAGCAGTTCCTCCCCCAGGGCCGGCATCACCAGCAGGGCTGCGGCCTGGTGCAGTTGCTGACGCCAGGGCAACGGCTGCCAGCCCGGCACCAGGAAGCCCCAGCTCCATCCGGCCGGCAGGGCCAGGGCGCTGAACAGTCCGAGCATTGCCAGGGTCCAGGCCAGCGAGGCCAGTCCAAACGGGGCCAGCAGCGCACTGTGTAGCCGCAGCCCCAGCAGCTGCAGCGTCGCGCCCCAGTCGGGCCGCAGCCCGATCAGCAGCACCAGAGCAGCCAGCACCAGCAGCGCCCACCGCTGCAGGCCCCGATGCCGCCACCGCGGTTGTTCTCCCGAGGGCCCGTTCACTGCAGCTCGAGCTGCGGTGGGGCGAGGTCGAGCCGCCACAGCTGCCGGTACGGACGCAGCAACTCCTGCCCCACGATCGCCTCGACCCCCAGCTGCCGGAAGACGGCATTCTCCGTGATGATCCCTTCGACGCCCCCCTCCACGCCCCCGGCACCGGCAGGGCCACCCTGCAGGGCGAGGCCGGTGAAACGCTGCCGCATCACGGGCTGCTCGCCGCAGAAGCCGACCAGGCGCAGCGGCTGGGGAGCTCCCTGCGGGTTGAGTTGGCGGGCCAGATCCGGACTGAGGAATAGCCCTTCGGCACCGGTATCGGCCAGGGCCCAGACGGTTCCGCCGGGAACGACCAACCGCAGCAGCGGCACCCCTCCCCGCCAGCGCAGAGGCAGCCGCAGCGGCGATCGCGGCCTGGATGGCTTCGGCGATCCCACGGCGGGGGCCTGGGCGGCGGACAGGGCTGCGGCTCCGAAGCTGACCCTGCCCAACTTGGGATCGACGAGCAGTGGCAACCGCCGCAGGCTGGGAGCCCCCAGCACGCCATCGGTGCCTGGGGGCAGGGCCCCCACCGGCAGCACCAGGGCCTCCACTCCCACCAACTGGACGCCGGCGCTGGCGCGCTCGTGTGGGGAGGCCACGAGCTGGAGGGGGGGCAGCAGGGTGCGGCGCGGCTGTAGCTGGGCGCAAGCGCTGCCGCCGCCGGCGAGCTCGAAGGCCCCGGCGTCCATGGCGCGGCTGCCGAGGCCCAGCCGCGCCACCAACTCTGGCGTCACCATTGTCGAGGAGGCGCCGGTGTCGAGCAGCAGCCGCAGGCTGCCGTGGGCACTGCGCAGGCTCAGCACCGGGGTGTCGCCGCCGGCGGCGCGCTCCAGTGGCACGCTGCCACGGCCGAGAACGCTGCCCCCCGCTAGGGGGGTTCCCTTGACCTGGATCAGCGCCGCCAGCAGCGGCGCGGCCAGGGCGGCGAGCAGGGGGGCGATCACCACGGCCATCTCAGCGCGCTGGGGCTTCGCGGTGAATGGCCAGCGCTGCCAGCACGCCGCCGGCGAAGCCGGAGGCGTGGCCGATCCAGCTGACCCCGGCGGGACTAAGAAAGGGCACCAGGGTGGGCAACATGCCGCCGTAGGCCAACAGGCAGCCCAGAGAGAGCAGCACAGGGAAGGGGCGCTTCTCCAGCCAGCCGATCAGCAGCAGGTAGCCCAGCAGCCCGTAGATCACACCGGAGAGGCCATGGCTGCCGCGGGGCCAGAGCAGCCACACCGGGATCGCCATGACCAGCACGCCGATCCACACGGCGAGGTAGTCGCGGCGGCTCTTAACGAGCACCAGTATCGACAGCGGTACGAACCAGAGCGTGTTGCTCAGCAGATGGCCGAAACCTCCGTGGCTGAAGGGAGCGGTGAGCACGCCGGCGATCGAGCCGCCCGGCGTCATCGGCAGGTTCCAGGTGCCTCCGAAGACCAACTGGTCGATCACCTCCTGCACCCATGGAATAGCGATCAACAGCAGCGGCAGCCAGAGGGCAGTCGAAAGCTTGGACATCAGCCGGGGTGTCGCGACCCGGGATCGGCCCTCCAGCTTGGCGCATCCCTGCGGATCATGCCGGCCTGGGCAGGCGGTTTTCCGTCACTTGGGCAACAGCTGCAGCAGGCCCCACCAGAGCGGCACGCTGAGCAGGCCGATCAAGGTGCTCCAGAGCACCAGCGCTGCTGCCGCCGCAGCGTCGTCCTGGCGGCCCTGCCCCCGGGCCGCGGCGGCTTCCGCTAGCAGCAGCACCGAGATTGCCGAGGGGGCGGCGGCCTGCAGCACCAGGGCGTCCCGGGCCATCGGCGGCAGGCCCAGCAGCAGGGTGAGGGGCATGCCCACCAAGGCCAGGGCCACGAGCACCACGGCCCTGGCTGGCCACCACAGCCAGCTGGCGATGTCCGCCTGCCAGGGGGTGGCCTGCAGCAGCAGGGCGATCGCTAGTCCGCTGCTGGCCGGACTGTCCCGCAGGGCGCGCAGCAACCCACCGATCCGGGTCGGCGTGCCCGAGATCAGCAGGGGCCCCAGGCTCCAGGTGAGCAGGGTGCCTACCAGGTCGTAGGTGATCGTGTGGGCGATCGCTTCGGGTGGCAGTAGGGCCAGGGCCACCGGCAGGCCCCAGTAGGCGGTGTTTCCAGCCACGGCGCCCAGCTGCAGGCTGCCGGCCTGGATGCGCCAGAGGGGCGCCACAAGGAGAAGCAGGGCCAGTCCCAGTCCCACCGCTAGCAGAGCGGCCAGAGCCGAGAGCCCCAGGTCGGCGCGCAGCCCGGAGCGCAGCAGCAACCCCACAAGGCTGATCGGCACCCCCCAGGTGATCAGCGGTGGCGCCAGTCGTGCGGGCAGGCCGGGGAACAGACGAGCCAGCAGCAGCCCGAGTCCCAGGCTGGGCAGCAGTTCCAGGGCGAAGCGCATCACGGGCAGACATCTGGCAGGGGAGCCCGCCGGCGCCGCCGTGCTTGACCGCGGTCAACGCCGGGTTCCACTCTGGATCGCGATCCTCCGGCTGTCTCCACGCATGGGGCTGTCCCCACGCCTCCGACTGCCGGTGCTCGCGACCGCGGCAGCGCTGCTGCTGCTGCTCGCTCTGGTGCTGCGCCCGGATCGCCGCACGGCCTGGGAGCAGGCGGCCCTCACTCGGGACCGTCCGGTGCCGATGGATCCGGTGACGCTCTCCCTCTGGGCCAACCATCTCTCGCCGCTGCTGCACGAGGGAGAGGCGCTAGGGCCGGCGCCGATCGGCCGCGAGTCACTGCTGCGCTGGCTGGATGCCCAGTGCGGCATCAACCGCCGCATTCAGGAACTGCAACGCCGCTACGGCAAGCCCGTGGACCCGGAGGAAAGGCTGGGCCGTGGGCCCTTCTGCCGCGATCTGGAGCTGGTGAAACAGCGTCTTGGTCCCCCTTGAGGACGGCACCTCAACCCAGGCCGGCGTCGGAGAACAGCTCGACGATCCAGGGGGCGGGGATGCGCTCCGGCTCGCCGTCGTCGACGTTGATCACCTGCACGAAGCCGGGGGTGCGGCTGCCGCGGGCACAGCTCACATCGCAGACGCGGCCGATGAACCAGGGGCGGCCGACCATCGCCACGACGGCCAGATGGCCGGTGCGCACGTCATGGAAGCGGGTGGGATTGGCGCGGCGCAACTCAGCTACGGCGGGATCAATCTGGCCCGGGACGAGGGCGCCCTGCCGCGCGGGAGCGGATCGCTGCGGGGTGGAGCAAAGCGGGGCGCTGGTAGGGGGAAAGGCCATGGCGGACCTCGGCGACTCCCTCATGCTAGTACGTCTGTACTGCAGCGGCAACCCCGTAGCCTTGCTCAATGGGCGCCGCAATCCTCGATGTCGATCTGCTCGCCTTTGAGCGCGGCGGTCAGGCCGCCCGCTCGGCCGTGGTGGACGGGGTGCGCCGCAGTCTGCAGACGGGCTTTGTCTTTACGAGCTGCGACATCTCTGTCGATCTGCTCGACACCGCCTACGGCATGCTGCGTGCCTTTTTTGCCCTCGATCAGCAGTGCAAGCGGCGCTTCGTGGCCCCCGGCGCCAGTGGCCAGACGGGCTACACCGGCCTGCTGGTGGAAACCGCCGCCGGCAACGACCTTGCCGACTGGAAGGAAATGCTCAACTGGTCGGCGCCGCTGGCGGCTGCTCACCCCCTACGCCGCCGCTATCCGCTGCTGTACCCCGAGCCCCTGCTGCCGGAGGCTGTGGTGCCGGGCATCACGGCGGTGCTCGAGGCCTTCCATCACGCCCTCGAGGATCTGCAGCGCCGCTTCCTGCGCGTGATCGCCCTGGGGCTCGGCGTCGCCGAGACCTTCTTCGATGAGATCACCTCCGAGGCCCCCACCCTCACCCGTGCCATCCGCTATCCCCCCATGGTGGAAGCCCCTGCCGGCGGGCACGTCTGGGCGGCTGCCCACGGGGACATCAACCTGATCACGGCCCTGCCGCGGGCCACGGCCCGGGGGCTGCAGGTGGAGGTGGAGGGACGCTGGGTCGACGCCGTACCGCCCGAGGGCCGCGTCATCATCAATACCGGCCTGATGCTTGAGCGGCTCAGCAACGGCCTGATCCCCGTGGGCTGGCACCGCGTGGTGGCGCCGGAGGGGACGGTGCAGGAGCGCTACAGCGTGGTGCAGTTCTGCCACGCCCGACCCTGGACGATGCTTTCCCCCTTGCCCTGTTGCTGCACCCCAGAGCGGCCGCAGCGCTTCTCGGCGATCAGCGCTGCCGATGCCCTCGAGGAAATCCTCTATCGCATCCAGCTGCTGGAGGGGGGCTGAGTCCAGGGGGGGTGGCGTTGGAGCCTGTGCAGGTGGGTGAGGCAGGCCGAAATTCCCTGCTTTTTTCCTGCAGGATCTCCCTTGTTTCGCCCCCGGCCTCCCTGGAGTGCGGCCGGGCCCGCCCCCCTAGCGTGCGACCAGCCGTCCGGATTGCCGGTGCCGATCTTCCGTCTCTCTTGCCCAGCTGCCTTTGCGGTGGGGGTGGGCGCTGCCCTGCTGCCAGCGGCCTCGTGGGCTGGCGCCCTGGCCGGTAGTGCCGTGCTGCGGACTCCCCTGCCCCTGCCGGCTGATGCGGTGTTCGAGGCCCAGCTGCAGGACGTTTCCCTGGCCGATGCGCCCGCCGTGCTGGTGGGCCGGGTGCGGCTCGATCCGGCGGGTATGTCACCGCTGCGCTTCGTCATCCCCTACCTCGATGGAGCCATCCAGGCGGGGCATCGCTATCACGTTCGTGGCACGATCACTCAGGCCGGTCGGCTGCTCTACACCACGAACACGATGCAGCCCGTCTTCGACGGACACACGGCCCCCCTGCAGCTGGAGCTGGTGGCGGTGGGCGACGCCCCGATCCGTGGCATCAGCTGGTTGAAGGTACCGGCGGCCAGCGTGCCGGTGGGCCCAGGGGCGGCCCGCCAGGAGGTGCAGCTGCGCTTCGATCCCGTCAGCAGCCGCGTTACCGGCAGTGCCGACTGCAATCGGCTCGTTGGCAGCTTCCGGCTCGAGGCCGACCAGCTTCGCTTCTCGAGCATGGCCGGCACTCGCCAGCTCTGTGAGCCTGAGGTGATGGCCGATGAAGCCCGCTTCCTTGAGGCCCTCAAGCAGGTGCGCCGCTGGCGCCTCAACGAGGCCAGGCTGGAGTTGTTGGATGAGGGCGGCCTCGTGCTTGAGCGCTTCGAAACCCGCCCTGGCGGAGACCCACCGTCCTGAATCTGGGCTGCTGAGTCAGGGGCTGCTGGGCCTGTTGCCATCTCAAGCTGGCGTCTGCCTCGACTTGGAAGGGGGGCGACCTCCTTGGCCGGTCGGTCTGGCCCTGGTGAGGCTTGCCATCAGGTTGATTTCCTAAGTCACCTTGTGGATCAGCAGGGAGTTTTCGAGCCGGAGCTGAAACCAGAGGCTGATGGCGATGATCTTGAGAAGGAGGTCGCGCCCGTGCCAGAGCGTGATCCAGAGCATGGCCAGAACACAGTCAGAACGAGGATGGATATCACGACATCCAGCCTTCATTACGCAATTCTTGCACCAGCTTTTCACTTCAGTTGAAAAGCTGGTGGGTGATGGGCGGGATTGGTCACTGGCTGCGCTTTTGGTACAGCGCGCGTTGCGGAAGGTTGTGCCCCGGCGGTGATCGCGCTCAGCGCAGGTCCTGGTCGCCCACCTCGCCGAGCTGCCGGTAGCCGAGCACCGCCTGCGCTTGCACGTAGTGCTTGAACTCGAGCCAGTTGTCGCTTGGATCGATCAGGAAAAAGGTGTGATGCTCCAGCACCTCGCCGCGGTAGCGGCACTTCGGCTCCACCCCGAAGCGCAACGCCGCCGCCTGCGCCCGCTGCAGCAGCGCCTGCCACTCCTGGAGCCCGGCGTAGATCAGGCCGAAGTGGCGGGGATAGATACCGGGCTGCGGCGCGCTTCGGGCCGCCCCGTTCACCAACTGGGCCACCAGCTGGTGGCCGCCGAGGTCGAGGATCAGCGCCTCGGCGCTGCGTCGTCCGGCACGAGCGCCCAGGCCCCCGACATACCACTGCGCCGTGGCGTCGAGGTCGAACACCGGGATCGAGAGGTGGAACTTGGGCGCGGTTGCCATGGCCCCAGGCTAGGGCTGAGCTGCGGAGCGCTCCGGATCCAGGGGCAGGCCCTGCAGGGCCAGGGCGACCCGCCGAGCCGCTAGCAGCAGCGGATAGCCCAGGCGGCTGCGCTGTGGGTTGCGGAACAGGGTGCGCAGCAGCGCCAGCAGCGGATCACTGGGCTGCAGCTGCGCGCACAGCCGGCTGATCGCCTCGGCACCGTGCCAGGCCTGATCGCCCTCCAACAGGATGGCCCCCTCGGCCAGATTCAGGCCCTGGTGGCTCAGGTGACGGCGCAGCGCGCTGTCGGCGCGCCCGTCCACGATCTGCAGCCCGCTGACCCCGCCCCGCAGCTCGCTCACCAGGGCGAAGTGGCGGCAGAAGGGGCAGCCGCCGTCGTACACCAGCAGCGTGTTGCCGGGTGGCGGGCCTGGAGCGGACATGGCAGGCGGCTCGGAGCATGGAGGAGTCCTTCCTAGGGTGCCGCCCCCCGTCCCCGTGCCATGGCTGCCAACGCGCCGATCCACCTGCCCCTTGATGAGCCGGGTCTCCGCGCACTGTTCACCAAGCCTTACGGCGCCCCGTCCCCGAGCGCCGAGCAGTGGCGCGCCCTATATGCCGCCGATGTGCAGTTCAGCGATCCCACCCAGTCACGGCAGGGTCTGGAGGCCTACATCGCGGCCCAGGAGGGGCTTTTGCGTCGCTGCGATGACGTGTTCCTTGAGCCGGGGGCGGTGGCGATCACGGGGGATCAGGCCTTCGTGGAGTGGACGATGGGGTTGAAGATCAAGGGTCTCGAGTTCGTCTATCCAGGCGTCAGCCGTCTGCGTCTTGATGGCGATGGCCGCATCGCTGATCACCGCGACTACTTCGACTTCATGGGCCCCACCTTTGCGCCTGTGCCCCTGGTGGGCCCCTTCCTGCGCTGGCTCTACGGGCGTTTCGTGGCCTGATCTGCCGTCAACACCGCGCTCAGCCAGGCACCGCCTCTCGAGCCCACCTGTTCCAAGCCACCCGGCTCCTCGAACAGGTTGCTGGCTCCCGGCACCACCTGCAGTTGCCAAGGGCCACCTGGCTGGTCCGCGGCCTGCCGGTTGAGCTCCAGCTCGGTGTCGTCCAGGCTTCCCATGAGCAGCAGGGTCGGGTAGGTCACCTGGGCCAGGCCCCCTGCGGCCAGATCGGGGCGCCCCCCGCGTTTAACCACGGTGCGCACCCGTTTGGGGCGGGCGGCAGCCCAGGTCGTCGACCACGGCGATGGTGCGCTCGGCCAGCAGGGGAATCGCGAAGCGCAGGCAGGCGTTGACGCGGGCACGGCGCTCCTCGGCGGGGCTGAGCAGGTCGAACGACTGCGTGGCGAGGCCCCACTGGCGCAGCAGGGCCGCCACGGCCCGGTTGCGGCTACTGAAGCGGCTGCTGCCGCTGCAGTGCATGAATAGCACCAACCAGATCAGCACCGGGTCGTCTTGCACCAAGTCGCCTGGCACCGGGCTGTCCGGTTCTTCCCGGTCGGGAGCGGTGGGCATTTCGAGGTCCCCCGGCATCATGATCGTGCCGGCATCGAGTTCCAGCTGAGCCATGACCTGGGCAGCCAGCGGGGATCACTGCATGATGGGAGTATCCGCTGCCTTCGCGTCGTCCTTGCCGCTGCCGGAAGCCCAGGGCACCGTGGCGGGCGGACCTGACGGGCCCCTCGCCTATCGCTACTGGGCTGCTGCGGCTCCGGTGCGCGGGACACTGGCTCTGGTGCATGGCATCGGCTCCCATGGCGCCTGTTTCCGGGGTCTTGCCGCCGCCCTGGCCCCCCGGGGCTGGCAGATCTACGCCCTGGATCTGCCCGGCCACGGCCTGTCCCCCGGGAATCGCGGCGGCCTGCGCGACTGGGCGATGTTCCGCGATGCCCTGCTGGGCTTTCTGGCCTGGCTGCGCCAGCGCCATGGCGACCAGCCCCTGCTGCTGCTGGGCCACAGCATGGGCGCCACGGTGACGCTCGAGCTGGCGCTGCGCCAGCCGGCTGCCCTGCAGTCCCTCGACGTCCGGGGATTGATCGTCTGCAATCCCGCCCTCGATCCCGACGCGGCGGCCCCCTGGCGGCTGCAGCTGGCGCGGCTGCTCTCCCGGCTCTGGCCGGGTTTCGCTCTCGAAACCGGCATTGCCCCGGAGCGGGCCAGCCGCGATCCGGAGGTGCTGGCGGAGCGGGCCGCCGATCCCCTGCGTCACAACCGCTGCACGGCCCGGCTGGGCACGGAGTTTCTGGCGGCCTCCGCCGCCGTGGTGGCCGGGGCGGCGCAGTTGCGCTTGCCGCTGCTGATGCAGCAGAGCGGCGCCGATCGGGTGACGCCGGCGGCGGCCGCCCGGGCCTTCTTCGCCGCCGCTGGCAGCGCCGAAAAGCAATGGAAGGATTATCCGCAGAGCCTTCACGAGCTCTACGACGACCTCGATCGCGAGCAGGTGATCGCCGACCTGGCCGCCTGGCTGGAGGCCTATGGCCTTTGAGGAGATGCCGACGCGGGTGCAGCCGCCATTGCGACCGATCGCTCCGGCGTTCCGCCCCTGGGTGCTGGCCGTGGTGCAGGCCCTGCTGCCGCTGTTGCGCCGTCTGCGTCTGTTCCCCTGGCTGCCGGCCGGCATCGCCCGCGTCGAGGTGGAGAACATCGACGAGCTGGCCCGCTGCTGGCACCGCTTCGCCAGTGGCCAGGCACGGTTGATCCTGGCCTTCCGCCACGCTGAGGTCGACGACCCCCTGCTCGGCCTCACGCTGCTGGCCCGCGATCTGCCCCGGGCGGCCCGCCGGCTGGGCCTGCCCCTGCCCCGACCCTTGCACGCCCACTTCCTCTTCGATCGCGGCATGCCGCTTTGGGGCGGACGTGCCCTGGGCTGGTTGCTGGCGAGCCTGGGGGGCGTGTCCGTGCATCGCGGCCGCCATCCCGACTGGCTGGCCCTGCGCCAGGCCCGGCGCCTGGTGCTGGAAGGCCGCTTCCCCTTCGCCGTGGCTCCGGAGGGGGCCACCAACGGCCATGGCGAGTGCATCGGTCCGCTGGAGCCGGGGGTAGCCCAGCTGGGGCTTTGGTGTGCGGAGGATCTGTGCCAAGGCGCCGGGGCGTCGTCGGTGCAGGTGCAGCTGCTGCCTGTCACCCTCCAGTACCGCTACCTCAGGGCGGACTGGCCGCGGCTCGCTCGCCTGATGACCCGCCTGGAGCACACGATCGGACTGCCGCCGCCGCCCGTGGGCAGCCCCGGAGCGCACCCCTACCCCCGCCTGGTGCGCCTCGGCGAGGCTCTGCTGGAGCGGCTCGAAGACTTCTATGGGCGCCTGGAGCGGGCCCCCGCCCCGAACGCGGCCTTGCCGGAACGCATCGAGCGCCTGCGGGATCGGGTGCTGACCGTGGCGGAACGCCAGCTCGGGCTCCGTGCCGAGGGCACGCCGGTGGATCGCTGCCGGCGCCTGGAGGAGCAGGCCTGGCGCTGGATCTATCGCGACGACCTGCCCCCCCGTTCCCTGCTCTCACCGCTCGATCGTGACCTGGCCGAACGGGCGGCCCAGGAGGCGGGCCAGGCCCTGATTCATATGCGTCTGGCCGAGACCTTCGTGGCGGTCTCCGGCACCTACGTGGCCGAGCGCCCGAGCTACGAGCGGTTCATGGAAACCACCCTGCTACTCCATGACGCCCTGGCCCGGCTGCGCGGCGACCGTCTGCCCCGCCGCCCCCGTCTCGGGGCCCGATGCGCTCGCCTCAGCATCGGCACACCGATCGAGGTGGGCGAACGCTGGAGTGGCCGCAGTCGGGCCGAGCGCAAGCAGGTGGTCGCCGCCATTACCGCTGAGTTGCGCCGCTGCTACGAGCAGGCCCTGAGGTGACCTCAACGCGGAGGCGGTACGCCTGGGGCCTTGAGCTGCGGCCACCACTGCTCCACCACTTCCTGGCTTCCGTACCAGCGCCTGCCGAAGGCGCCGCCATGGGCCACGCCCGGCAGCACCACGGCCTGGGATCCCTCCAGCAGCGCCGAGCTCAGCGGCACCAGGCCATCGCCCGGTCCCTCAGCGCTGCCGCTGGCCTTGCGGTAGGCCGTGGGGGCGAGCCGCCGCGCCGTCGCCGTGGTGTCGGGATCGTCGAGGGCGAGGTCGCCCGCCACGGAGATGTATTGCACCAACGTGGCTCCTTTCAGTCCGGCGATATGGCTGGGATCGCTGAACCAGCTGCCGGGGAGGCGTTCGGCCACCATCGCCCGCAGCGGGGTGGCCTCAAGGGCCGTATGGGGACTGCCCAGCATCACCAGGGTGTCGGCCCAGCGTCGGCCGCCGTAGCAGCGACCCTGGAAGGGGCGGTCGTCGAGGAAGAGGCGCAGCATGATGCCCCCCGAACTGTGGCCGATCAGGGTGACGCGCCCGGTGGGGGAGCGGCTCGCCTGCTCGCACACCACCGCGGCCACCCGATCGAGGATGCGCGCCCAGGCGAAGGGAAAGACGGTCAGAAGCCATTCCGGCTTGCCCACGGCCACGAGGCTGGCCGGCTGGCCGCTGAGCTGCTCCAGGCTGGTGAGCATCGCCGTGTAGGACTCGGCGCTGATCAGGAAGCCGCCGAGCACCACGATCGGCTGCATCGGCCCGATCATGGCTGCAGGGACCGCCCCTGCAGCCACCAGCCCCAGGCTTCGCGGTTGATCAGCAGGCCGATCAGCAGCAGCACCACCATCAGGAAGACCTGGTCGCTGCGGGAATCGGGCACCAGCATGTCGGCGATCAGGTGCGGCACGTTGGTGACCGTGTAGACGACGCTGATCCAGAAGTGCAGCCGTCGCCAGCCTCGCCAGCGCGTGGACCGCGCCGGATCGCTGGCGGCGTAGGTGATCAGCAGCAGGGAGGACAGGGGGATGAGGAAGTAGATCAGCATTGCCCAGAACAGCAGCCCCAGCCGGCTGGGATCCACCTGGCTCCCGATCTCCGGTGAGAGTCCATGGAACAGGGGCATCAGCCCAAGATCCACGTGGAACAGCATCGCCAGCAGATAGGCCAGCCAGAGCTGGCGCAGCCGCAGGGCGTGGTCGATGGCCTCAGTCATGCGATCCGGAGCAGACGTCCTCAGGATCCCACCGATGGCCGTTCCTGCATTGCCCCCTGCCCCGCTCCATAGGGCAACCCTGCTAGGAGGTGTGAGCCGAGGCGTCGCCGCACCGCCCCACCCCGACACCGCGCTGCTCCGCCGCCCGATCGATTTCGCCTGATGAAGGACCTCACCCGCGCCATCAACGCCCATCTGGAACTGGAGTTCCAGGCCAGTTACAGCTATCTGTCGATGTCGATCTGGCTGCGCGAGATGGACCTGGCCGGCTTCTCCCATTACATGCTCAGCAAGAGCGACGAGGAGCGCGGCCACGCCGCCCGCATGATCGCTTATCTGGTCGACTGCGACGAGCAGGTGCTGCTGCCGATGATCCAGTCTCCGCCGCGCCAGTGGCAATCGGTGCAGCAGCTCTTCGATCAGGTATTCGAGCAGGAGAAGGCGGTCACCGCGTCGATCAATCGCCTTTACGCCCTCGCCGACTCTGACGGGGAGCGCAGCGCCGCGGCAATGCTCGATTGGTTCGTGACCGAGCAGATCCAGGAGGAGGCGGAGGCCCGCTTTGTGCTCAAGCGGCTCCGTCTGGCGGGCGACAACTCTGCCGCCCTGCTGCTGCTCGATCAGCAGTTTCTCGAGGGCACGGCCATGGCCAGCGTCAAGCTCGCCACCGGCTACGGCGCCGCCGCTGGGGCATGAGGCCCAGCGGCGACCATCTCCTGGTGCTCGAGACGCGCGCCCGCCGGGAGGGCACGGGTCTGACCAGCCGTGATCTGATCGGTCGCTGGCAGCTGCACACCGTCTGGCCCAAGGGAACCGCCCGCCCGGCGGCCTTCAACTCCTCCCTGCTGCGCGGCCTGGGCGCCGCGCTGGCCTTCACGCCCCTCGACACTGCCCCCAACGCACCGCTGCGCATCACCAATACCGTCAGCCTGGGGCGTCTGGAGCTGAGTTTCGTCGGCCAGGCCGAGCTGAGTGGTCGGCGGCCGTTGCTGCGCTTCCACTTCGAGTGGTTGCGACTGCGGCTAGGCGAACGGCTGCTCTTCGAACGCGGCCTGCCCCGTCCCGAGGAGCGGCGCAGGCCCTTTTTCGCCCTGATCGGCATCGGGCCGCAGGGTGGCTGGCTGGCGGCCCGCGGCCGCGGCGGTGGTCTGGCGCTCTGGTGCCGCAGCGAAGCCCCGGCTAGGTAGGGATTCTCATCCTTTGGACTTGGTTGGATCGGCTACTGCGCCAGGGAGCAGTGCCACCGTTGGCTGCAGAGGTTCCATGGCCCACGGCACCCTTCGCCATGACCATCGCCAGCAGCACCGCCCGCCCGCCAGTCCCCACGCCAGCCAGCAGCACCGCCAGCCATCCGGCCCGCACGTCGGCGAGCGCCACCATGGATTCCGCCACGGCCTTCGCGGCCCTTGCTCTGGCCGCTGTCTCCTGGGACGGCACCTTGACCCTGGCCGGCTCGCGCGCCCTGCGCCATTGCCTCGACTACCGGGCTCCTTATCGCGAGTACGGCGATGCTGCGATGGTCCGGTTGATGGACACCCTGCTGGCCCAGCTGCGCTCCAAGGGGGCCCAGCACCTGATGGTGGAGGCCGCCGAGGCACTCACCCTCCAGCAGCGCGCCACCGCCTATGCGGTCGCGGCCGAGATCATGCGCTCCGACGGCCCCCTTAGCGCCGATGAGCAAAATATCCTGGCCAATCTCGCCGCCACCTTGGAACTGCCAGCAGCGGACATCACCAGGGTGCTGGCCGTGATGAACCTGCTGCATGCCGAGCTGTCCTGAAGCGGTCTCCCCTGGTGCCATGGACGCCAGAGGTCGGTTCAGCGGCCGGAGCCTCCCTGCATGGCGTCCATGGCGCGATCCAGTCGCTGTTGTTCCGCCTGGGCCGCAGCATCGCTCGCCTCCTGGGCGTGCTGGATCGGCGCTGTGATCGCTGCCCCAGGTTTTTCCCCGGCTCGCGGTGGAGCCCCGCCGCCGAGACGACTAGCCAGCACCCCCGTGAGCACCAGTACCAGAAGCAGCCCGATCAGTCGCATCCGCAGGCTGCCGTTGCTCCCATCCTGACGGCTCTCGATCACCCTGTCGACGCTCCCCCCAGCCTCCAGGATGGGGAGGCCCGTGCGCCGTGCCGCCATGACCTCCGCGCCGATCGATCACACCCAGGCCGTGCAGGAGCGGTACGGCGCCGCCGCCCGGACCCAGGAGCGCTGTCTGTGCACCCCGGTAGGTTTCGATCCAGCCCGGTTGGCCGTGCTTCCCGCTGAGGTGATCGAGCGCGACTACGGCTGCGGCGATCCCACCCGCTGGGTGCGCCCCGCGGACGTGGTGCTTGATCTGGGCAGCGGCAGTGGAAAGAACGCCTTCATCTGTGCCCAGGTGGTCGGTCCCGAGGGCCGGGTGATCGGCCTGGATCGCAATCCGGAGATGCTGGCGCTGGCCCGTTGGGCCGCCCCCCTGGTGGCCGACAAGATTGGTTATGCCAACGTGGAATTCCGCCGGGCGGCGATCGAGCAGCTGGACCGTGACCTCGATGGCGAGCTGCTGCTTCCCGATGGCTCGGTGGACGTGGTGCTGAGCAACTGCGTGCTCAACCTGGTGCAGCCGGAGGCTCGCGCCCGTCTGCTCCAGGAGATCCGCCGGGTGCTGCGCCCCGGTGGCCGGGTCGCGATCAGCGACATCGTCTCCGATCGCCCGGTGCCCCTCGACCTGCAGCAGGATCCCGACCTCTGGAGTGGCTGCATCAGCGGTGCATGGCAGGAGGAGGCCTTCCTGGCCGACTTCCGTGCCCTGGGCCTGGAGGGCGTGCGCTATGTCGATCGCTCGGACGCTCCCTGGCAGGTGGTCGACGGGATCGAGTTCCGCGCGGTCACTCTGGTGGGAGAGCGGCCCGGCGGGGGAGCCGCTCCGGCCTCCTGCTGCTCATGATCCGAGTCGGGGATGGCCAGTCTCCCCTCTCCCCAGCCGGCTGAGGAGATCTTCCGCCGCGTTGCCGATGGGGGTCGTGACCCTGGAGCTGCCGGATGGGGTCGGTGGGGGCGTGCTGCTGATCACCTCGGGGCTGATCGCCACCAACTTTCAACTGATGGAGGCCTGGAGCACCGTGCGGGTGTGCTTCCGCGATCAGAGCAGCGCCACCGCAGTGGTGTGTCGCTCCTATCGGGACATCGACATCGCCCTGGTGCCGTCTGGATGCCGAGGGACTCGACTTGGCCGTGCCGATCCCGCTCGTCTTCGCAAAGGTCAACGCCCACCTGGAGGAGCGGCGCCAGGGGAAGCTGCACTACTGCTCCGCCTGCGGGGCGGCCTCACGGGCGGAGCGCTACTGCGACCAGTGCGGCGCCCTGATCGTCCTGGTGGATGCGATTGCCGAACTCGACGCCGAGGCCAAGGAAGCGGAGCAGGGCTTCGACTGGTCGATCCAGGTGGGCAGCGCCGAGCTGACGATCTCGATCCAGTACAACGCTGTGCTCGATGACACGACCCTGGCCGTCAGTTCGGCGATCCTGCGGGTACCCCTGCAGAACACCCTGGCCTTCTATCGCCGCTGCCTGGAGCTCAATCTCATCCTGGTGGGCTGCTCGATCGGCCGGCCCTGGTGCGGATGCTGCTCAATGTGGCCAGTGCGGCTGATCAGTTCGACGACGAACTGGCCGGCGCTCTCAGGAGAGGCGCTGGAACTGGGCTTGCAGCAACTGGCGCTGGTATTCCACGGACAGCGACTGCAGATGGGACCGAGCCTGGCGCTGCAGATCGGGATCGACTTGATCCAGCGCCATGCCCTGGGGCACCCGCATGCGCAGCACCAGGGCCAGGGCGTCGAAGACGCGGACCTGGTCGTTCTGCCAGCCCTGGTAGTCGGCGGCGAGAGCCATCAGCTCTTCGCCCGGCACCTCGCCCGCCTCCACCCGCGGCCGTAGTTGCTGCACCTGGGCCAGCCTGGCTGAGCTCACCAGGGCATGGGCAGCGCCCAGGGCGGCCAGGGCATCGGCGGCCTCCCGCTTGAGCAGGTTCATCTGCCTTGCGAGCACGGCATCTTCAACACTGAGCGGCTCCCTCAGCCCAGGGCAGAGGGTCGCCTGCGCCGCCGGCGTCAGTCCGCCGCTGCTGTCTTCCTGCTGCAGTCCCATCAGGGTGAGCGCCTCGAGCGGCAGCCCTGCGGCAAGGTTGCTGTCGGGGTTCTCGTCAACGGGGGCGACGTTGTTGGGATGGTCATCTGCAGGGCCGTCGCCGCCGTCGCTGGAACGGAGGCGTAGCGCCCAGTGCTGCAGCACATCACCCAGTTGCTGCCTCAGAGCTTGCCAGTGGGTCTTCATCGGGTCGATCGATGCGTCCCCCACTCTCGATGGCACGTAGCCATGGACCAGGCCGGACAACCCTTCGCCTTGAGGCGGAAACCCGCCACTGGCTGCTCTGTCGACTGTCACGGGCGCACGTTCGGTGCGTGGATCGCCTCCAGGCTGCAGCCGCCCACGCCATCCAGGCGCAGCTCCCGCTGGTGGAAGGCCCGCAGGCTGGGGCGGTGGCCCACGCTGATCACGGTGGTACTGCCGCCACAGACCAGCCCGTAGAGATGGGCCTCGGTCTCCAGGTCCAGGGCACTGGTGGCCTCGTCGAGCACCACCAGCTGCGGGCGCTGCAGCAGCAGGCGGGCGAAGCTCACCCGCTGCTGTTCCCCCCCACCGACGCGATCGAGGCTGGCGAACAGGCCGGCAAAGCTATCGGCCCGGTCGATCTGGAACGACAGGGACAGTTGCACCTGGCTGAAGGCGATGCTCGCCACCGTCAGTTGCCCCAGGCTCACCCGCTCGGCGAAGTAGGCGCCCGACAGCACCAGTAGGCCGCTGATGCCGAACAGCACCAGGCTGTAGGCCGCCAGGGACAGCAGCGACGCCCCGAAGTCAAACACCAGCCCGGTGCTGATGAACACGCTGCGCTGCCCATCCTCGGCGATGCGCTGGTCGGGGTTGTCGAGCCGGCGGATCAGCTCCGGCTCGGCCTCCAGCCGGTAGTAGGCCCGATCGCGCAGGTATCCCTCGCTGAGCCTGGAGGTGCTGACGAACTCAGCGGCAGCGTCAGCAGATAGATGGCCACCAGGCCCAGGGCCGTGCCTAAGAAGCGATCGGCACTGCGGGCATTGAGGGCATCCACCACGGCACCGTTGCCTTCGGTGAAAGCCACGTTCACGGCGGTCGAGAGCACCAGCAGGCCGATCAGGGTACCGGTGGCAAACCAGTGCCGGCGCAGCCGCAGCCGCAGCGCGTCCAAGGCCAGCAGGACATAGGAAAACACCAGGCCGATGCGGGTTGCGCCAAGCAGCTGTTCGAGGCCCAGGGCGCCGGCGCAGTTGATCAGGGCCGCCAGGCCGAGGGCCGTGGCCGTGGTAGCCGGCAAAACGGTGAGCCAGGCCAGCGGCGCCGTTGGTGCCTGGGCAGCAGGAGGTCGGCACTGAGATCGCCGAAGTCGGCGAGAAAGTGCATCAGCGAGGGTGATCGGTGCCCAGAAAGGACCATCGTTGGCGGCTGCTCAGGCGCCAACTCTTTGGCAGTGCTGCTGTTTCCGTTGCTGCGCCAGCCGATCGGCTTGCCGGGCCCGGGCGGCGCCGGTTGGGGTGTGGAACGGGAACTGGAGCCGGTTGCGATACAGCACGGCATGGCGCTGGCGCAGCAGCTCTTCGCTGCGGTGGCGGCAGGCCAGCAGGGCGTCGTAGTCGGTGGGGGTGTAGAGGCGTTTGTTGGCGTTGGCCCCCTCCGCCTGGCGGCTGAGCTCCGGGCAGATCTCCTCGCGCCGCTGTCGTACCAGGATAAGTTCAGCCTGCATTGCGGCGGCGGCGAGCTGGTCCTGCTGCTCCCGCAGGCTGCGGCATCGCTCCAGGTCGGAGGCAGCCCGCCCAGGACCAGCGCCCAGCAGCAGGACCAGCAGCAGGGCGGGGCCCCAGGGGCGGTGGGGCTCAGGCACCAGGCTCCTCCAGCAGCAGCACTCGCCCGGAGCCGGACTGGGCGTCGTCCTGCAGGGCCGCATCGCTGGCCCGGATCTGATCCTCCACGTTCTCGCCCCGCTGCGTCAGGGTCAGGGCGACGCGCAGCCGGATCGGCAGCGGACTCTCCACCGTCGCCACTGGCCGACCGGTCATGCCGTCGAGGAGATCGCGCTCCCACGCGTCGGTCTCGGCTTGGCGCTGCGCCTGGATGTCGCGATGGCGCAGGTGGTCGTCTCTCCTCAGGGGATCCAGGCTCGCCCCTGGGCTCTGGAGGGCTGCCTGGGCCTCCAGCACCCTGGCCAGCTCATCGGGATGAATGCGCTGGAGCTGTTCCCGCGGGCTCTCGTCCCAGTCACCAGGCGCGAAACCCAGCGGGGCGCGATAAGGAGGGGGGGAGCAGCTGGAGTGGCCGCTGAGGTCGTCGTCAACCAGGGCGGCTTCCGCCTGCTCCCAGGCGAAGTGCCAGCACGGGGCCAGCTGGTCGGGGTCGTTCATGCGGCTGTTGTGGCCAGTTGGCCGGCCGAGGACCTCGCCATGGATCGGGGCATGCTCTCGGACCTCACGTCTCGCCCCGATGCCGCCGTGATTGCGGTCAGGTTAGGAGCCCATGCCGCGTCGTACCCAATCTCCGGGGCATCCCGACCTCGCCCGGGGATGAAGACCACGGTGGATGGCGGTTTCTGAGTGTGCTCTGCCCGCTTCATTCCCGCTTTCTGTCCGTTTGGTGCCGCTTTGCTGGGCGCTGCCCGATCTTGCCTGATTTGGCTTGGCGCAGGCGGGCTTTCTGTGGTTCCCTTCCTCTGAATGTTGACCCGTTCGTTGCGCATGACCCCCCCGTGTCTCCTGTCGCACTGCTCGTCGCATTGCCTGTCGCGACGCCGCCTTGGCCGGGGCGCCGGTGCCGTCTTCCCCCTGCTCCTGGCGGGTCTGGCCAGCCCTGTTGGGGCGAATCCCGTTGTTGTCCCGCTGGTTGAGCCCACCGCGGCACCCCTGGCGGCACCCACCGCCTCCCCCTGGGCCGGCAGTTTGGAACTCTATGGCTTTGTCCCTTTCCGCAGTCAGGGCACCATCGACGTCGGGCTGCGCTCCACGGAATTCGATGCCGATTTGGACACCGTGCTGGATCACCTCCAGTTCGCCGCCTCGGCTCGGGGCAGCGTCGAGTACCAACGGCTGGGCTTTCAGAGCGATCTCTACTGGGTGAGCCTGGGGGGCTACGCCGCCCGTTCCGGCCCGCGTGGCTTCAGCCAGGTCAGCGCCGACGTCGACACCAGCATCGGGATCTACGACTTCGCCCTGCGCTACCGCTTCGGTGATCGCGAGAGCGCTTTAGGGCAACCCGGGGATTTCAGCGTGATTCCCTACGCCGGTGTCAGGCTCATCGACGCCGATCTCAATGTCAGCACCGACCTGCAGCTGTTCCGGTTCCAGCGCAGCCGCGATCGACGGCTCGACGGCACTTGGGTGCAGGCGCTGCTCGGCACCCAGGCCAGCGTGTTCGTGGCGCCGCGGCTGCGGCTGTTCGGCCGGGCCGACGTCGGTGGTTTCGGCACGGACGGCGCCACCAACCTCAGCGGCAATGCCCAGGTGGGTCTCGGCTATGCGATCGGCAACACCACCGATCTCAACGTCTCGTGGCGCTATCTGGGCATAAGCCTCGACAACGGCCAGGGGGGGCGCGACGACCGCGGCTACACCACCGTGCAGAACGGTGTGGAACTGGGACTCAAGTTCTTCTTCTGAGCTCTGCGGCCACCGCCATCCTCCACGCTCCAGCCCCAGCTTCAGCCCCCGGCCTCTAGGACGATGCGGTAGTCCAACGTCGAACGCACCCCCGTGCCGCGGTAGCTGCCACTCAACGGCGCCGCCAGCCGGTGGTCGGGGGCAGCGGCCAGAACCACATGACCATCGGCGACGGCCAGTCCCAGGCTCGGGTCGTAGCCCCGCCAGCCTCCACCGGGCAGATACACCTCCGCCCAAGCATGCAGTTCGTGCTCGCTGACCTCCGGCGGGTGGTGCATGGAGTAGCCGCTGACGAAGCGGGCCGCCAGTCCCTGGCAGCGGCAGGCTTCGATGAACAGCATCGCCGTGTCGCGGCAGGCTCCGGTGCGGCTCTCCAGGGTTGCGAAGGGAGTCATCGGCTCGCCCTCGGGCCGGCCGACATGATGAAACGTCCGGTGGATCGCATCGGCTAGGTGCATCAGGAAGGCGCTGCTGTCGTGGTCGACGTCGGCGGCCAGCTGGGCGGCCCAGAGCGAGACGGCAGTGGACACCGGCGGCTGGGCAGCGGTCGAGCTGGGGGCAAGGCAGTGGGCCAGTGAGAGGGTCTCGGCGTCCGGGTAGCTCACCGGCAGGCGGCGGGCCTGCCCATGGCTATGGATCCAGTCGAAGGGATTGGTGCGCAGGGTTTCGACCCGCATCTGCACCTCGATCTGCAGGCGCTGGCACTCGCCGCTGAACCACAGCATTCGGACCGCGTTGCCATCGGGTTCGAGCACCGGGATGGAGCCGGTGGGTGTCTCGCTCAGCTTCAGGTCGTGGGCCAGCAACCTTTGGCTGCCGTCCTGCCGCGGCGTCAGCCGCACGGTCATCGGCTCAAGGAACACCGGCCGCTCGTAGCGATAGTCGAGGCTGTGGCGGATGGTAAACAGCATTATGTCGGGGGGCGGGATTCAGCCGAGGGTTTGGCGCAGTTGCTGTTCGAAGGCAGTCGCCATCTGGTCGCTGCGCAGCACCTCGTCGCCAAGATCGTCCACTAGGTGGTGAAAGCGCACGTCAAAACACTCCAGGAAGCGCTCAGCGCTGCGATCGCTTGGCCAGGGCCCCCGGTCGCGGCACCAGATCTCGAGTTCGGCCTCGAAGATGGCTCCATGGCACACCCGCAGGCGTTCGAGCGTCCGCGGCTCGTTGTCGTAGGGGCTGATCAGGTAGAGGCTCGCCTCGCCCTCCTGGGCCTCATCGTCCAGGGGGCTGCGGAAGGGGAGGGTCCACTCGAGCATGGGTTGCCGGGGCGACACCGCGACGGCGCAGCGGTTGACCACGGCCATAGACGGGGGAGGAGCACATCCTGAACGTAGCCTTAACTCCTGGCCTGGGCATCGGTGCTCTCCCCGGTCCTGGCGGGGATCGGCTGGAGTGGATGGGGTGTTGGCATCGCCGATGGGGCCGAATCCGGCAAAATTTGACAACATCGTTCTGGGATCATTGTTGGCAGCGCGGCGACGTGACTGTGTTGCAGATTTCAGGTCTGGCCTGGCTGCGGCAGGGCTTAATCCATAGGCTGCTTAGAAGACTTGATGCCTCGTGGTGATGTCCGGAACCGAGCCTTCCGGGACTCCCCCGCTGCTGCGTCCTCGGCGCCTCCTCGGTGCTCTGATCGGTGTGGTGGCGGCCTATGCCCTCACGCGTAATCTCCCCCTGCTTCCCTCGACCCTGATCAGCTCCCTGGCCCTGGCGGGCGCCGCCCCCCTCAGTGGCCGCCCCCAGCTGCGGCCGATACTGCTCTGGTCGCTGATCGGTGCCGTTGGCGGGGGGCTGATGGGAACGGCCGTTGTGCTTTCCCGCAAACTCCTGACTACAGCCGCGGCCTCCAACCTCGAACAGCGCTCCATGGTGCTGCTCCTGCTGGCGCTGGCCGGTCTGATCGGCGGCATCAGCCTCAGCCGCGATGCGGCCAGCGAGCAGCGCCGCCATCCGCGGGATCTGCTGCGCTCCGCCAGTGCCCTCACCACCGGCATCTTTGCCGTGCTGGTGACGTTCACTTTCCTGCATTCCGGCCTCGACGTGGCCCGGGCCTTCTCCAGCCGGCTCAGCACCTCGCTGACGATCCTGGTCACCTCGGTGGTGGTGCCCGGTTGGTTGGGCCACCTGTTTGATCAGGGGCGACTGCGCCGCCGCCTCACCAGCTTCACCTCCCACCCCTCTCTCCCTCCCGCCGATGGACCCCACTGAGATCGCCGACCAGGTGCTCGTGCCGCTGGCCACGGCCGTGCGGCTGTTGCTTGAGGGGCTGTCGGTGCTGGCCGTGCTCAGCGGCCTGCTGCTGACGTTGCAGCAGGCGCTGCCCCACCTCGGCCGGCGGCTACCGCAGCGGCCCTCCCACCGAGCTCGCCTCACCTTCGGCAGCTGGCTGGCCCTGGCCCTGGAATTCCAGCTCGGTGCCGACATCGTCTCCACCACCATCAGCCCGTCCACTGCGCACCTGATTCAGCTGGGGGTGATCGCCGTGATCCGGACCTTCCTCAACGTCTTCCTCAGCCGCGAGATCGAGGCGGAGGAGCGGCAGGAGGATCGCCTGCACCGCTCCATCTCCCCACTGCCCTGACGCCTCCATGAACATCACGGATCATCTGGCCAAGGAGCGCAATCGGGCCGCGGCGGAACGCACGCTGATGGCCTGGATCCGCACCTGCCTGTCGCTGATCAGCTTCGGCTTCGGCTTGGACACGATCGTTGTCACCCTTAACCGCAACCTGCCCGGCAGCGGCCCCGGGGCAGAGCTGGGCGTGCGCATGGTGGCGATGGCTTTCGTGCTCACCGGCATCCTGGCGATGCTGACGGCGACCTGGCAGCACCGCCGCGTTCTGCGCAAGCTGCGTCGCGACGACTTCGTCTACCAGGAGGAGCCTTCGATCGCCATGGGCACGGCCGTACTGCTCTCCCTGATCGGCCTCTTCGCCCTGCTGCTGCTCATCGTCAGCACCCTGGCCTCCTGAATCCCAGGGTGCCTCAGTCCCCGCATCCAGCGCTTTCTCACCCTGATTGCCTTTGCCATGGCCATGGTTCTGATCAAACTCACCCTGTTCACGGTGATGTTCGCCCTCGGCCTCGGGCTGCAGGGCCACGCCCTGCAGCAGCTCCGTCAGCGGCCGGCACTGTTCGTGCGCACCCTGATCGGCTCCTGCCTGCTGGTGCCGCTGGTGGCTCTGGTGGTGCTGAAGATTCCCATCACCATGGGCCTGTCGGAGCCCGTGCGGTTCGGCATTGGTCTGATGGCCCTCTGCCCCAGTGCACCGCTCACCCTGCGAAAGGCCGGCAAGAGCGGCGGTAACCGGGAGCTTGCCGCCCTGCTGCAGGTGCTGGCGGTGCTGGCGGCGATCATTTCGATCCCCCTGCTGGCCGACCTGTTCCGGGTCGTTTACGGCATCGAGGGCTGGGATCTGCGCCATTTCGATGTGGCCCTGCAGGTGGCGATCGCCCAGGTGCTGCCGCTGCTGCTCGGGCTGGGGGTGCGGCGCTGGCGGCCCCAATTGGCTGGACGCCTGCTGGGGCCGCTCGATCGCCTGGCCAACCTGCTGCTGCTGCTGCTGATTGTGGTGATCCTGATCAAGGCGGCCCCTGCCTTGGCGCCGTTCGCGGCCACGAATCTGCCGGCACTGGGGCTCATGGCTGCTCTGGTGGCGGCATCCCTCGCCATCGGCTGGCTGCTCGCCGGCCCCGATCCAGCCGAGAGCACCACCGTGGCCCTGGTCACGTCGATGCGCAATCCCGGTCTCGCCCTGCTGTTCGCCTCTCTGCATGCCCCCGGTGAGCCGGCGGTGAAGCTGGCGATTCTCTGCTATTTGCTGGTCACGGTGATCGTGTCCATCCCCTTCCTGCGGCTTCAGAAACGGCGCGCCGCTTCCCTGCCCGCCCCTGTTGAGCCCTGATCGGATCCCGCCATGTCAGCTCCTGATCTCTGGAAGCCACCGCGGCGGTGGCACCTGCTTTGCCGCGATCGCCTCGCGCCTGGGGTTAGGCGGCCTGCTGCTGGCTCTGGCGAGCCCCCTCGGTGCCCAGGAGTTCCAGCGACATGCTCTTCAGCTACCGACGCCGGAGGTTGCCGCAGCGGCGTCGGGACGCGATTCCCAGGTGCTCGATCTCCTGCCCTACTGGCGAGAGAGTCCGTCCAGGCTCCGCATCCTGGCGTTTCTGCGCCAGGCCATCACCCCTGGCCCCCTTGATGTGGCCCCGGCCGAGCGCATCGCCGTCTTCGATAACGATGCCACCTTCTGGTCGGAGCAGCCGATGGCCGTGCAGCTGGCTTTCGCGCTCGATCGGGCACGTGCCCTGGGGATTCAGGTCGACCCGGCTCGGTTGCGGGCCGAGGGCATGGCCGGCGAGATGCAGCTGGTGGCGCGCACCCATGCCGGCAAGAGCACCGAGGCCTTCACGGCCATCGTGCGCGACTGGATCCGCTCCGCTCGCCATCCCACTTTGCAGCGGCCCTACACGGATCTGCCCTACCAGCCGATGCTGGAGTTGCTCGCCGCCCTGCGCGCCCACGGATTCAAGACCTGGATCGTCTCCGATGGCAGCAACGATTTTATGCGGGTGTTCTCCGAGTCGCTCTATGCCATCCCTCCGGCACAGGTGATCGGCGGCACGATCATCACGATCTACCAGGAGAAGGACGGGGTTCCGGTGCTGATGCGGCGTCCCCAGCTCGACTTCCTCGGTGACCAGGCTGGCAAGCCGGTGGCGATTCAGCGGGTGATCGGTCGGCTCGATCGGGGGCTCGATGAGGCCCAGCAGCGGGGTTGGGGCGTGATCAGCGTGCGCGACGACTGGTCGCAGATCTATCGCCTTCCCGCAGCCAGCGTCTCGCTGGGACGCTCACCGAACAGCCGGCGATAGTCGCGGGCGAAGTGGCCCGGATTGAGGAAACCCCAGGTGGCCGCCACCTCGGTGATGCGCGTCTGGCCGGGTTGGGCCTCGACCAGCAAACGTCGTACCCCATGCAGGCGCTGCAGTTTGAGATAGGCCATGGGGCCGAGGCCGAGGTGGTCGCGGAATCCCTGGATCAGGCTGCGGCGGCCCACGTGGATCTCGCGGCAGAGGGCATCGAGGGTGATCGGTTCGAAGGGGTGCTCCGCCATCCATTGCTGGGCAATCTGCACCAGCTCGAGGCGGGCGGGGGCGCGCAGCAGCCGCCGTTGCAATCCCGCGCCGTGCACAAGCGCCTCCAACAGCAGGGGGATCAGATCCTCCAGGACCAGCCGGGCGAGCTCCGGCCGTTCCAGTTGTTCCGGCCGTTGCTCGATCAGTGAGAACAGCTCGACCAGATAACGGCGTAACCCTTCGTAGCGCTGGGCATCGAGCTGCAGCCAATTGCTGGCGATGCACCCGTCCTCGGGCAGCTCCACCCCAAGGCGAGCGGCCCAGCGCCGCAGTTCCTCAGGTGCCACCATCACGAAGCCAAGATCAGAACGGGCTGGGGTGTGGACATGCACCTCCAGCTTGTTGTCCATGCCGAACAGGCAGGTGTCAGGCAGTTCGCGCCCGTGCGATCTCACGGGCTGGGCGACCAGGGGGGCCTGGAGCGACAGGGAGACCGTGAGATGGCCGGGCAGTTTCATGCCCTGGGTGTGGATGGCGCGATTGAGGCGCACGCGCATCAACTTCAGGGGGGGCAGCTGCAGGCGCCACACCTGGGCCTCAAAGAGCCCGGGATCGAGCTGGAGCAGCTCCAACTGCTGTCCTGCGCCTCGGAAGACGGCTTCCAGCTGCTCGATGCTCGAGCAGTGCAGGTGGCTGACCACGGCGGGTGCGCTAGCGGCTGCCGTCCGCTGTGGAGCTGTCTGGCCCACGGAAGCGAGCTGGCGCTGGGGGGTGGCGCTCACGGCAGCGGCCTCAGAGGGAATGGGGGGAGCAGGGAAGGGCAGACGCCTGCGAGACTCGCACTATTTGAGCAGTATCATTCTCCCACGCTTCACAGAATCGGCATCGAACCTCCGGTTCGTCGTTCCCCTGCGCACGACCGGCTCTGATCGGCTCTGTCCCAGCCTGCGCGCAGGGTCTCTCGTTTCTTCCCTCCCCACCCGTTCCGCCGCGACCGCCTTATCTCATGCCCAACGGAAAACCCAACATTCTCATTCTCTGGGGCGATGACATCGGCCAGAGCAATCTGAGCTGCTACAGCCACGGGCTGATGGGCTATCAGACCCCCAACATCGACCGGGTGGCGAAGGAAGGCGCCAAGTTCATCCACTACTACGCCGAGCAGAGCTGCACCGCCGGCCGAGCCGCCTTCATCACCGGTCAGAGCGTGTACCGCACCGGCCTCTCCAAGGTGGGCCTGCCCGGCGCCGAGCTGGGTTTCCGGGCTGAGGATCCCACCACCGCCGAGCTGCTCAAGCCCCAGGGCTACCGCACCGGCCAGTTCGGCAAGAACCATTTCGGCGACCGCGATGAGCACCTGCCGACGATGCACGGGTTCGATGAATTCTTCGGCAACCTTTACCATCTCAACGCCGAGGAGGAGCCCGAGCTGCGCGACTACCCCAAGGAGGACGACCCGGAGTTCCCCAACTTCCGCAAGCGCTTCGCTCCCCGGGGTGTGCTGCACTGCTGGGCCAACGGCGATGGCACCCAGCGCATCGAGAGCACCGGTCCGCTCACCCGCAAGCGCATGGAGACGGCCGATGATGAGTTCATGGCCGAGGCCAAGCGCTTCATCCGCGATGCGGTGGCCTCCGGGGAACCCTTCTTCGTGTGGTTCAACACCACCCACATGCACTTCCGCACCTACGCCCGAGCCCAGGATGTGGGCCGCAGCGGTCGCTGGCAGTCGGAATACCACGACGTGATGATCTATCACGATGAGTGCATCGGCGAGATGCTCAACCTGCTCGATGAGCTGGGCGTCACCGACGACACGATCGTGATGTATGGCACTGACAACGGGCCGCACATGAACAGCTGGCCCGATGCCGGCATGACCCCGTTCCGCAGCGAGAAGAACACCAACTGGGAAGGGGCATACCGCGTTCCCGCCCTGGTGCGCTGGCCCGGCAAGATTCCGGCCGGCACCAACATCACCGGCATCTGCAGCCACCTCGACTGGCTCCCCACCCTGCTGGCTGCGGCGGGTGAACCGGAGATCAAGGAGAAGCTCAAAAGTGGCTATCAGGTGGGGAACAAAACCTTCCGCATCCACCTGGATGGCTACAACATGCTCGACTACTGGACGGGCAAGACCGACAAGAGCCCCCGCCGGGAGTTCTTCTACTTCTCAGACGACGGCGATCTGGTGGGTCTGCGCTACGACAACTGGAAGTTCGTATTCAAGGAGCAGCGCTGCCCCGGCACCTGCCAGATCTGGGCCGAGCCGTTCGTGGAGCTGCGTGTGCCGAAGATCTTCAACCTGCTCACCGACCCCTATGAGCGGGCTGACATCACCTCCAACACCTATTGGGATTGGATGTTCGATCACATCTTCATGCTTGTGCCGGCCCAGACGTACGTGGGCGACTTCCTCAAGACCTTTGTGGCCTACCCGCCGCGCCAGAAGGCCTCAAGCTTCTCGCTGGACCGGGTGATGGAGCAGATGGAGCAGGCGGCCAGCGGCGCCGCCTGATTCCGGACCGCTCAAGGTCCCTGATCATTCTCCCGAACTTCAGGGATCAGACTCTCCAGAGGGCCCGGCAAGCGCCGGGCCTTTCTCATTCGCCGCCATGCCCGCTACCCCCTCCACGCGTCGCCCTTCCGCTACGCGTCGCTCCATCGCCGTGGCCAGCAGGCCGCCCGGCCGCCCGCCGGCCAGGGATATGGTCTGGGTTCCGGGGGGAGACTTCCAGATGGGCTCCGATGCTCACTATCCGGAGGAAGCTCCGGCCCATCGGGTGGAGCTGCGAGGCTTCTGGATCGATCGCGCCCCGGTCACCAACGCCCAGTTCCAGAAGTTCGTCAAGGCCACGGCCCACGTCACCCTGGCCGAGCGGCCGGCTGACCCTTCCCACTATCCAGGGGCCCGGCCCGAGCTGCTGGTTCCGGCCTCGATCGTGTTCGTGCCGCCGCCCGCTCCGATCGCCACCGGAGATCCCTATCGCTGGTGGCAGTACATCCGCGGCGCCCACTGGCGCCATCCCGAGGGGCCCGGCAGTTCGATCAAGGGACGTGAGCAGCATCCCGTGGTGCATGTGGCCCATGAGGATGCGCTGGCCTATGCGGTCTGGGCCGGTAAGCAGCTGCCCAGCGAAGCGGAGTGGGAGCGGGCGGCCATGGGCGGGCTGGAGGGAGCCGAGTACGCCTGGGGCGATGAACTCCATCCCGGCGGTCGGCCAGTCGCCAACACTTTCCAGGGGGAGTTCCCCCACCACAACAGCCGCCTCGACGGCTGGGAGCGCACCTCGCCAGTTGGGGTCTTCCCCGCCAATGGCTACGGACTGTTCGACATGATCGGCAACGTCTGGGAGTGGACGGACGACTGGTATCAGGAGCACGGCCCGCGCCTGCAGGCCGCCAAGCAGGCCGGCGATTGCTGCACCCCCACCAACCCTCGCGGAGCCTTGCGACAAGCCAGCATTGACCTGGCCTCCCAGCACGGCAATCTTCCCCGGCGTGTGGTGAAGGGGGGCTCCTTTCTCTGTGCCCCCAGCTATTGCCGCCGCTATCGGCCCGCCGCCCGCCTTGCCCAGGGAATCGATACCTCCACATGCCATCTTGGCTTTCGCTGCATCATTCGACCGGCGCCGGACAGCGGCGGCGAGGCGACGCTGTAGTCCCAGTGGTGCGTGGTTCTGCGACGTCTTTCCAGGCGGGCGGACGATCAGGAACTGGCAAGGATTGTGAGCAGGATTGCGACAGGGATTGTGATGCTGTTGTGCGGCACTTGCCGCATCATTGGCGCCGCTCGCTCGAAGTATGGACAGGCGCTGCTTCGCCGCAGTTTTGTGTCACTCATCCCCGGTTCGCTGACGTCGCCGGTGGGTCTGCTCATGCTGGAGTCATGCCCCGTGTGTTGTCGGGGATTCCGCTCTTCACCATGCCTTCCCTCCTGCCACAGCGCCTGAGTCCGCGCCCCCAGCTCCGGAGTTGGCGGGCGGCCCTGGTGGGCACCGCTCTGCTGGCCGGCGCCGCCCTGCCCGGCCTTGGTGCAGCCCCCGTCAGCGGCGCTGAGATGCCGGCGACCGGCGTCCCAGTCAGCGCCACCCCAGCCAAGGCCACTCCAGCAGCGCCTACCACCGCTGCTCCCGCACCGGCCGAGGCGATCCTTTACAAGCTCGCCACCACTTGTTCTTTGGCGGGTGCGGCTCCGGTCAGCTGCACGGTGGAAGCGATCAATCAGGGCGCCAACACCCTCTATCGCCACCGGATCGGTTCGGTCATCGAGACGATCCGCATCACCGATGACCCGGTGACGATGTCGATCTGGAAAGCCGGCGACAAAGAGTGGCGGCAATTGCGCAATGCGGCAGCCCGTTTCTCCACCAACACGATCTGCTTCAACGATCGCGATCTGTGTGTCATCAACCCCAACTATCTCAACAGCGTGCGCCAGGACGACCCCACGGCACGGCTGAAGGGGCGTGATCTCGTGCGGGTTCACTTCGGCCCCGACGGGCGTGTGGATGCGTCCTGCTACGACGCCGGTTGCGAGCTAGTGAAGTCATGAAAAGGCTCACAGGATTTGGCCTGGTGCTGGCCGGTGTGATTGCCCTGCCTGCTCTGCCGGCGGATGCTTCGGGTCTGCTGTCCAAGGGATCCGCAGGCGGCCAGGGCGCCACTGAGCTGATCGCCCGTGGCGGTGGCGGCGGACGTGGTGGTGGTGGCGGTGGTGGTGGTGCTAACCGTGGTGGTGGCAACCGCGGCGGTGGCGGTGGCAACCGAGCCCACAGTGGATTCAATGGCTCCGGTGGCGGCGGTGGCTTCAACCGCGGCTCCTCCCGTCCGTCCGGTGGCTGGAGCAACAGCTCGAGGGGCAACCGCGGCGGCGGCGGTCCTTCTCTGGAGTCCCGGCGAGATTCCAGGCCGGCGAGCCGTCCCAGCGGCTCCCGTGACCGGGTCGGTGCCGGTTCGATCGGCAATCGCACGCCGGGTGCCCGCACCCCTGGTGACCGGACCGTCGGCGACCGCAACCTCGGCGATCGAACGGTCGGCAATCGCACGGTCGGGGACCGTACGGTCGGGGACAGGGGCCTCAATCGCGATGGTTCCCGCAGCCTGACCCAGGGAGATCGCTCCTTCACTGGGGGCGATCGCACCATCAATCGCGGCGATCGCAGCTTCAACCGCAATGTTGATCGCGACTGGAACCGCGAGATCAACATCGGGGATGTCGATCTCAATCCCGGTTGGGCTCGGCCCGGCTGGGGTCTGGCCCGGCCCTGGGCCACCGGCTGGTATGGCGGTTGGGCCACTCCCGCCTGGGGCTGGTGGGGAGCCCGCGCGGCGGCCTGGGGCGTCGGCACCCTGGCCACGGCGGCGATCATCAACGACGCCGTCGACGCTGCCGTCGACAACCAGACCACCTACATCGTCGTGCCTAACACCAGCTATCAGTTGTTGTATGGCACGGTTCAGCCTTCAGGGACCGACGGGGTGAGCTTCGATGTCACGGCGGATGGGAGCACCTACCAGCTCTCAGCGGATTGCAAGAGCGGCATGCTCAACGGCCGCGAGCCCAATACGGCTCAGGAGGCCGAACTGCTGAATGCCGCCTGTCAGGTGGCCTATGGCAGCACCTGAGCGGCGGCAGTGGTCAGGGCTTCAGGCTTCGTGCGGTCAGCGCTGGCTGGCGGTACGGGGCTTGTCCCTGTTGCAGCGCCGGTCCGGGAGAGCTCCGGCTTGCCGCCAGCTCTCCCGGGGACGTGGCGGGTTCACCAGGGCAGAGGGGCCTTGCTGCTGCTGATGTTGCAGCCCATCTGCTGGCCCAGCAGGGCGCCGAGGGGGACCGCCCAGCTGCGTCCGTCCTGGCGCGATGCGGCGTAGCCCAGTCCGCCGCCGCCGACACCCCCGACGAGGCGGCCGATGTTGCAGCGCCGTGCCAGCTGCACCTCAGTCGTTACCTGGGGCAGCACCTCGGTCGGTGCAGGGGAGACCGGCACGAGGGCGTAGCGCTGGCCGGGCAGGGACGGCGGGGCGGCAACGGGATAGTCGGCACGATATGAGGGCGCATATGCCAGGGGGGCATAAACGTTGCCGTAACGGTCAACGGTGACGCTGCTGGGGCCGGCCAGGGCGGCTCATGGGTGGTGGTGTGCGAGAGGACGTTCCGGCAAGGCCGGCTGCGCCCAATCAAGCGACCATGTCTTTCTGAATCATGACTGGGCCGACTCCTTCTCCGACGGAATGCAACCGGAGCTGTGGCGCCGCCGATCGGCTGTTGGCAGGCTGAGAGACCCACAGCCGCGTTGGTCCGATGAGCTGGAATGAGCTGGAGCGCCTCGTGGAGGAGGCCGAGGCCGACGGTGTGATCCGGCGGGCGCTACGGCACTGCCGCTCCCGGGCCGAATTGATCCTGGCTTCGCGCCGCCTCGGTTATCGCATCACGCGCGTCGAGCTGCAGCGGGCCTGGATGCTGCATTGCCGTGAGGAGGGGTTGCCCGGCGTGGAGTCCGGGAGCTCCCAACCGCGGGCGTTGGGCAAGGTTGGCCAGCCAGATCCTCCTGGCGCCAGCTTGGTTCCCCTCCCTGGCGCCGTTGGCGGCTGATCTCACTCCGTTCTTGTTCTTCTCTCTTTCGTTCCTCTCTGTTCCGATGCCTGTGCAACCGACCGACCCGCCTCGTCGCCGTGCCTCAGGGGGCGGCACCTCAGGGGTCCAGGCCTCCCGCTCCCCCCTGACTGTCAAGTTGCAGATTCTCGGTGCCGTGGTGGTGCCGATGCTGCTGCTGGGCTTCTGGCTGGCCTCGAAGGGCTTCTTCAATCCAGCCTGAGTCCCGCGGCTCGTCGGTTCAACCCTTCAGCACGGGGAGGAAGCGGCGGCGCAGCAGGCGTTGCAGATCCACGCCGGCCCCATAGGCCGCCTGGTGCAGATCGAGCTTCTGGCGATCGTCGAGGCCATCCCAGAACGCATGGAAGAGATCCAGCGAGGCCTTGCCGACGCCCACGGCTCCGAGCACCCCCAAGGGCAGCGCCAGCCAAGGGCAGACCAGCAGGACCAGGCTCAGCACCAGGCCGATGGCGGCGCCGTCCTGCATCGAACGCCAGACGCTGGCGGCTATGATTCGGGCCTGGGTGGAGCGGGACAGCTGGCCACCCTGGACCAGTGTCTCGGTGCGCAGTCCGCTCAGCAGCGCCTGATAGGCGGCGTAGACGAGGACGGCACCGAGGGTGGAGCGGCTCAACAGGTGTCCGCCGCCAGTTGCGGGAGTGCCGCTCGTGCCGGTGCCGCTGCTGAAGGGCAGGGCCGTCAGCCCTGCCAGCGGGGCGATTTCCAGGCCGGTGCGGGGCATCTGGAGTGGATTGCGTTCACGGGCCATTGAGGTGTGCGGACGACAGCGGAGCGCAGAGAGTGAAGCTCTGTGATTTTCGACCGCCCCGGGCGTCGACCAGGGACGGAAAACCGCCGTTCCTGGGCCCCAGGCCTTTCGTTGAGCGGGAAACCTGCCATTAACAAATGCACCTTCGGAACGGCTGGATTGCCGATGCCAGTCGTGCCGACCTCTCCCGCCACCTCGGCCACTCCTGATCTCTGCGAGGACCGCAGTCTGGTGATGGCTTCAGCCGCCGCCGCGCTGTCCGGCCGCACCATCCCGGCGTTCGGCTGATTCCCCTGGTTGCCAGTCTCTGCCTGGTGGGTTGCGCTCCGACGAATGATCGGTTCTGGCCTTCAATCCAGCCCCGGCCAGACGACCAGGCCATGGGCAGCCGCCCGCAGGAATGGCGCCCCTTTTTAGCTTTCTGCCCGGAAGCGTCTGGGAGCTGGCGGGGGGTGTCGCCTTCCTGGTGGGAGCGGGGTCACTGGGCTACCACCTACTGGAAATTCTCCTCCCTGGTGGAGCGTTTCGAGGAACTGCAGCGGGCCTCCGAGAAACTGGCGCGCCGGCGGGATCAGGGCATGGTGGACCTGGTCAGCCTGAGCCAGGGGGTCAGTCAGCTCTGCAGCCAGCTCGACAACCTCCATGGTGACTTGGCCGGTCGCCCTGCCCACGATGTTCAGAAGTCACTGCAGGAGGGGGGCTGGCGGACTACTTCAACTCCCAGTCCGTCCTGAGCGAAGCGGCGGTCCGTACCGCTCCTGCCGGGACGCGGTGGGATCCTTTGCCACTGGAGGAGGCCCCTCCCCCCACGCAGCAGACAACGCCTGGCCCCTGAGGTGGGGCCGGAGACGCCGGGCGCGCAACTCCCCTCCCTCGGAGAGCTGGTGGATGCCATCACTGGCCTGGAGGGACGCAGCCATTGCACGGTGTCAAATTCGTGCAGCTAGATGTGGCCGAACTGCCCGCGTAACTGGTCGATCCCCGTATGCCCTTATCGGTGCGGCGGAAACTCGTGAGTGAAGGCGGTCGCTTTCTGCTGGTGATGCTCAACGGCGACGCCTGGATGTCCCCGGCCCTGCCGACCCTTGAGCACTTCGAGTAGGAGGCGGAGCAGGATTCCGAGATCTTCGTGGCGATTCCCGTTGCGGCCAGTCGCGCAGTTGCGCCTGCCGGCCCAGCTGCGCGACGAGGGCGTTCTGTAAACTGCTATTAAATGGGGCGTGATCCTGATCTCAGCGTGAGTCGCCTGCTGCCCGCCCTCGCGCTCACGATCGGCGGCAGTGATTCCGGCGGTGGTGCCGGCATCCAGGCCGATCTCAAAACATTCACGATGTTGCGGGTGCATGGCTGTTCGGCCCTGACCTGCGTGACGGCTCAGAACACCTTGGGGGTGCAGCGGCTGGATCCGCTGCCCGCAGCAGCAGTGACGGCCCAGGTTGAAGCGGTGTGCCGGGATCTGCCGCCTGCTGCCCTCAAGACCGGCATGCTGCTCGACCGCGACCGTATCGTCGCCACAGCGTTGGCAATCACGCCGCTGGCCATTCCCCGGGTGATTGATCCGGTGATGGTGTCCCGCGCTGGCACGGTTCTGCTCGAGCCCGAGGCGATCGCGGCCCTGGTGGCGCTGCTGCTTCCCCTGGCCCACCTGCTCACGCCCAACATCCACGAGGCCAGCCTGCTCAGCGGACTGCCGATCGAAGACGAGGCCGGCATGGAGCGTGCGGCCGAAGCCATCGCTTCGCTCGGTCCGCTCAGTGTGCTGCTGAAGGGCGGTGGTCTGCCTGCCACCCGGGGCTGCGACCTGCACTGGCACGACGGCGTCTGCCACTGGCTGCGGGCACCGGCCATCGCCACGCCGCACACCCATGGCAGCGGCTGCACCCTCTCAGCGGCGATTACGGCATTCCTGGCCCGGGGTGAGACCCTGCCCGAGGCGATCCGGCTGGCGAAGCATTATGTCGAGGGTGGGCTTCGCCACGCCCTGGCGATCGGCGCCGGTCAGGGCCCCCTCTGCCACTGGCATCCCCTGCTCGAGCCCCGTTAGATCCCGCTGCCTTTCCCAGGCCGCTCAATTGACGCTGCGGCACTGCCAGGTGTGGAGCTGGTCTCGGACCCAGCTAGCCTCCTGCCTTTCACCCAGAAGGCGCTGCTGCCGTCGCTGTAGCGAACGCCGCTCGCCACCACCACCTGGGGCAGCCGCAGGACGCGGCTGCCCTCCACCAGGACCACAGCCGTAGGGGTGGTGTTGAAGAACCAGGCACGGAGCGGCAGCGTCTGCTCCCCGTGCCGGCAGCGGTAGGGGGCCTCCAGTCCGGCGTCGGCCAGGGCCCGTTGCGGCAGGCCCGGCAGGCCCATCAGGCCCGCCGTGGCAAGTGCGACCAGTGCAAGCCAGGGGATCCTCTTCACCGGGTGACGAGCACAGGGCAGGGGGCCTGCACCAGGACTCGCTGGGTCTCGCTGCCGAGCAGCAGGCCTGAGAGTCCGCGCCGGCCGTGGCTGGCCATCACGATCAGGTCGCTGCCCAGTCGCTCGGCTGCCTCCAGGATGCCCCGGTGCGGCAGATCCCCCGGCACCCGCTCGCAGCTGGCGCTCACTCCCGCCTCAGTGGCCGCGGCCATGGCCTGCTCGAGGATCGCGTCGGACTCCTTGCGGTTGGCGGCGATCAGTAGCTCCATGGTTTTGACATCGAGCATCTCGCCCATGCCGATCAGGGGGATCGGGGCATGGGCCTGGACGTGCAGGAAGGTGAGGCGGGCTCCGACGGCCCGAGCCAGCTGCACCGCCTGGGTCACGGCCCGGCTGGACATCTCCGAGCCATCGCTGGGCACCAGTAGATGCGTGTAGGGCATCGGGCGGCTTTAGGAGGGTCACCTCTGTCTAGTCCCGCCACTGCAGAATCGACGCATGCCCAGCCCCACCCTTTCCCCAGCTTTCCAGCCGTCTCCGGCGTACGACGACGCTCTCGACGTTGATACCGCCGCAGAGGTGGACGCGCCCTGCCCTTCCCATTGGCGCGAGCACTGGTTTCCTGTCGCCTTCCTCAAGGACCTCGATCGCGACCACCCCACGCCATTCACCCTGCTGGGCCAGGACCTGGTGCTCTGGTGGGACCGCCAGGGCGGCAGCTGGCGGGCCTTCGAGGATGTCTGCCCCCATCGCCTCGTGCCCCTGTCGGAAGGGCGAATCAACGCGGCCGGTGCCCTGGAATGCCCTTATCACGGCTGGACCTTTGATGGCCACGGGCAGTGCACGGCCGTCCCCCAGCAGCGTGAGGGCGCGGCCCTGAGCGAACGGCGCAGCCGTTGTCAGGCCCGGGTCACGGCCGAGGCGCAGGGTCTTTTGTTCGTCTTTGCCGGCGATGCCGCCGCCGCTGCCGGGGTCCCCGTGCCGCTGGTGCCGGTGCTCGAGGACTCCGGCTGGTTTGTGCAGGACACCTTCCGCGATCTGCCTTACGACGCCGTCACCCTGCTGGAGAACGTGCTGGACGTCAGCCACGTGCCCTTCACGCACCACGCCACCGTGGGGCGCCGCGAGAACGCCGGACCGGTGGAGCTCATGCTCACCAGCGCCGGGCCGGAGGGGTTCACGGGCCTCTGGGAGGAGGGGCCACGACGTGGAGCTCTCGGCAGCCAGTTCACCCGCTTCCGGGCCCCCTGCCTGATGTGGCACGACCTCACGGCCAAGGGCTTCGCCCGCATCCTCACGGTTGTTTACGCCACCCCGATCCGCCGCGGCGAATGCCGCCTGTTCGCCCGCTTCCCGTTCCAGTTCGCTTCCCCCTGGCCGGCCCGCCTGCTCCGGCTGCGGCCGGAGTGGTTGCAGCACATCGGCAACCACACGGTGCTTGAGGACGATCAGATCTTTCTGCACTGGCAGGAACGGGTGCTGGCGGCCCGGGGGGGCAGTGCCGATCTGCCGCGCAGTTGCTATCTCGCCACCGGCGCCGACCGCTACGTGCAGGCCCTGCACACCTGGTTGCTCGACCACGGCGGCGACCCCTTTCCGGCGGTTCCGTTGCCGGCCCGCCTCGCTGATGCTCCGCTGCTGGAGCGCTGGCAGAGCCATAGCCGGCACTGCCGCAGCTGCCGGGGCGCCGATCGTGCTCTGGCGCTTGGCCGCGCTCTCACGGCCGGCCTGACGGTGCTGCTGCTGCTACTGGCGGCCTGGTCCGGCCCAGTGGCCGGCACTGCCGTGTTGCTGACGCTGGCGATGGTGTCGATGCTGAGCTGGGAGCGCTTTGGCCGCTGGCGGCGACAGCTGCGGCATGGCCAGCACCTGCCACCCCGCAATCGCAAGGCCTGAGTTCAGCCCCAAGACCGAAATGGGATCAGCGCGGTGGCTTCCAGCCCGCCAGGTGCGAGGCGGCGCTAGAGCGCACCAGCGCCCGGGCGGCCGGCAGGGCGGGCTCTAGGCGTGAGGAGCTGAAGGGGGGCAGGGGGCGTCGGCGCAACCAGGCGCCCCAGCGGAATTCGTGGAAGGGAATCAGCGGGACAGGCTCGATCATGCCCTCTTTCTTCAACTTCCAGACGAGGCTGCGGTAGGGGTCGTCCTGCAGACCGGTGAGGCGTTGCGGCAGCGCGGATGGGGCCAGGGGACCAAGCCCCCGGCCGTCATGGAGATAGAGCCAGCCCCGCTCGCGCAGCTCCTCGAGCATGACGTGGCGGTCGGGGCTGTCCAGCTGGAGCACCACATAACCGAAGGCCTGGGCTTCGGGATCAAGTTCGATCAGTCCGCGCAGGCGGTGGTGGCGATCGACCATCCACAGCTCGCCGCTGCCGCTGCGGGCCAGAGGCACGGGCTTGCCGCGCAGATAGCGCTGGCGCTGCTTGCTGCTTTCCTGGCTGAAGTCGATCTGGCGGCTTCGCACTTCCGCCAGACCCACGCACATCTGGGTGGGGTGCAGATCGGCGATGGCCACCTGGAGCAGCTCACTGTCCTTGTCGGGCGGCGGCAGGGGTTGGTAAGGAGGGAGATGCATGCTCATGGAGCCATCCTTGCGCCTCCGGCAGCTCCCCGTAGCGATGACCGGGTCTGGGAATAGGGTCGCCAGAGGCGCACCCAGCCATGAGCATCCTCCCTCGTCCAGAGCCTGGTTCTGTCATCGGAGCCGCTCCTGCTCCGTTGGGCGGCGCCGGAGTCATCCCCGCCATCGGGCCCTACGGCCCCCTTGGGGTCCTGGTCTGTGGCCATGGCAGCCGTAACCGGCTGGCGGTGGAGGAATTCGCCTCCCTGGCCGAGCAGTTGCGCCAGCACCTGGATCCGGTGCCGGTGGAATACGGCTATCTCGAGTTCGCCCGGCCGATCCTGCGCGATGGCCTGGAAGCCTTGCGCGCCCGGGGCGTGGCCCACGTGCTGGCCGTGCCGGCCATGCTCTTTGCGGCGGGCCATGCCAAGAACGACATTCCGGCCGTTCTAAACACCTATGCCGCCGAGACTGGTCTGCGCATCGACTACGGCCGAGAGCTCGGTGTCGACCTGAAGATGATTCAGGCGGCTGCGGCCCGGATCCGCGACTGCCTTGAGCGCGCCGATGCCGCGTCGCAGGAGGCCGGCCTGCCCGCCGTGCCGCTTCACGACACCCTGCTGGTGGTGGTGGGTCGGGGCTCCTCCGACCCCGATGCCAACTCCAATGTCGCCAAAGTGACGCGGATGCTGGTGGAGGGGTTCGGGTTCGGCTGGGGCGAGACCCTTTACTCCGGGGTGACCTTCCCGCTGGTGGAGCCAGGCCTGCGCCAGGTGGTGCGCCTGGGCTACCGCCGCATCGTCCTGTTCCCCTACTTTCTGTTCTCGGGGGTGCTGGTCAGCCGCATCGTCCAGCACGGCCAGCGCGTTGCCGACGACCAACCCGACCTGGAGTTGCTCAACGCTTCCTACCTCGGCGATCAGCCGCTGGTGCTCGAGACCTTTCGTGAACGGGTGGAAGAGGTGTTGCGCGGCGACACTGCGATGAATTGTTCACTGTGCAAGTACCGCGCCCAGGTGCTGGGCTTCGAGCGCGAGGTGGGGGCCCCCCAGCACAGCCATCATCACCACGTCGAGGGGTTGGTGGAGAGCTGCCAGCTGTGTGAGGCAGAGTGCACCGGAGCCTGCCAGCCAGATGGGTTGCCCCTGCCCCTGGGAGCCAAGGTGACCGCTCATGATTCCGGTGAGGCCCATGATCACGGTCACGACCATGACCATGACCACAGTCACGCGCATGGCCACCACCATCCCCCCTACCCCCACGCCGACCATCCCCTCGGGCCCCGCACCCTGCGCCGTTCTTCCGGCGAGGCCTGAACAATCGAGCGGGGCTGGATCTTCAGCTGTCTCAAGCGGCACGGGGCGCCCGTAGGGAGCCCAACATCAGTGTTGCTGATGTATTGAGGCTTTCCCCAGCTTCAGGAAGTTTTCCCCCGATCCGGGGGTGGTTTTCCCCAGAAAGTTCGGCGTGGTGGGCCTCTGGCCGTGGATCTGGGGAAAGCTAATCTTTGCTCACAGGCCGCTTGACAGCTGTCCAGGCCGGCTGATTGCAGGGCCGCTCCAGCCCCTGGAGCACCGCGGCGGCCTGTGACGGCGGCCAGTCTCATCCCCGGGCGGCATGGGTATGCGTTTTTTGCCTTCCTTTGACGGCATCGGGGTCCCTGTGGCGTACTGGGCTGACGTCACACCAGCAGTGGAGTCTTCGATGGGTACGGAATGGGAACTTCAGCCGCTCCGTCCCAGCACGACCAGCCGCGATCCCGGTGTCATCCCAGTCATCCACGATGGGGTCGCGAGCCGGGTCAGCCTCGAAGCGGAGGTTCCGGAGGTGCTCTTCGACGGCATGCGCGAGTTCATCGACAGCCATCCCCACTGGGATCAATACCGCGTCCTCACCTCCGCCCTGGCCAGTTTTCTGTTCCAGAACGGCTGTAACGACCAGGCTGTGACCCAGCACTATCTCGACGGCCTCTGGCTGCGTCCCTGAAGGGCTTGCCAGGCGGGCCAGGGCAAAAAAAAGCGAGGGTGCCAACCCTCGCTTTGCATTTCTCCCTTGCCCGACCCGTTGAAAGGTCGCTTCGTCATTGTGCTGACCGCCACGCTGCTCCACTGTTGTCATCGACACCAGTCAGTGCTGCCGGTGGTCAAGCCCTGACAGGAGCCCCTTCCGCTCAGAGTCCCGCTTCGCCGCGTCGCTGGCGGGCCGCGGCGGCCTCGCAGGCCCGCCAGGTGATCGCCATCTCGGTGAGGGTGGGGCTCTGCCAGCCCGCGCTGGGCCAGCAGGCTCCGTCGGTGACGAGCACGTTGCCGGCTCCCCAGCACTGATTGACGGCATTCACGACGCCGCCATCGCGGGTGCTGGCCATGCGGGCCCCCCCCAGCTCGTGGATGTAGTAGCCGGGAGGCGCCGCCTCCGGCCGGACCGCCAGGCTGCGGCGCACCAGCGGCTCCAGCAGGGGCAGCACGAAGAGCTCCTCGATCGGCCGGATCTGGCCGCCGGCGGCGGTCACCACCTCAGCCATGCGCCCGTGCATGTGGTCGACCATGGCCGTTTCGTTGGTCCCCCAGCGGCAGGCGATGTGGGCGGCGGGCAGGCCCCATGCATCGCGCACCTCGGCATCGAGCGTCACCCGGTTGTCGGCCTGGGGCAGCACTTCGCCGTGGCCGATCAGGAACCCCACCGCTTCGCTGGGACGGCGGCGCAGCGGCCTCGGCGGATCGAAGCGCTGCAGGGCCGTCCAGATCCCGTAGCCGCGGCGAAAATCAAGTCCGTCGTCTCCATTGAGATGGAGGGTGTTGGGGATGAAGCAGCTGCCGGCTCCGGAGAGTTCCGCCGGCTCCCCGGCCTCCGGCAGGCAGGGGATGGAGAAGAAGCGGCTGGTGGAGATGTGGTCCATCAGGTGGCGGCCAAGGCTGCCGGAGGGATCGAGCTGGCCGCCACCGTCCTGCGCCTGGCTGTGCAGCAGGATCCGTAGCGTTTCGATCGTGGAGGCGCAGAGCACCACCAGGGGCACCGGGATGCGCTCACGCCGGCCGCTGGGGCCATCAATTAGCACCACGGCGGCGGCCCGCTGCCGGCCGGGCTCCAGCTCCAGATGGCTGACGATGGCCTGGCTGCGCAGCTGCACCCGGCCGGTGGCCAGGGCCCGGGCCAGGGTGACGCCTTGAGCGCTGGAGCGCGGCCAGGGCTGGGCTGGGCTGGGACGGTGCAAGGCAAAACCCCGGGAGTGAATCAGCGGCAGCCCCAGCTCCCTGCCGATCGCCTGCTGGAGGTGGCATTCGCCGGGCGTGAAGGGCAGGGGGGGCAGGAAGTGGCCATCGGGCAGCTGGGGCAGCCCGTCCCGCTGGCCATGCACCCCGAGCAGCCGCTCCAGCCGGTTGTAGTAGGAGGAGAGTTCGGCGCTGCCGATCGGCCAGGACGGGCCGTGGCCGTCGCGTTCGCCGGCCTTGAACTCCAGATCCGAGAGCCGCAGAGTGATGCCGCCCCAGGTGAGGCTCTTGCCCCCCACCTGGCGCCCCCGGGTCCAGAGAAACGGCGCGTCGGCCGGCGTGGTGTAGGGATTTTGGCGTTCGTCAACGAACAGGGCCGGATTGTGCTTCCAGTAGCCGGGATGGTTGGCCTGGCGCCGCTGGCGACCGTCGCTGAGGTTGACCAGTCGCCGCAGGCTGTCCAGCGGTTCGCGGCCGTGGGCCTCCTCCGGACTCAGCTGCGGTCCGGCCTCCAGTACCAGCACCTTCAGGCCCGCTTCGGCGAGCACCATGGCGGCCACGCCACCGGTGGCACCAGCGCCCACCACCACCGCGTCGATCGGATCGGGAGGCTGGGATGCGGGCACAAAAAAACCCGGCAGAGCCGGGGAGGGAATTGGTGGCGGGGGCGAGATTTGAACTCGCGACCTTCGGGTTATGAGCCCGACGAGCTACCAGACTGCTCTACCCCGCGTCGACCTCCTCAACATACCAGCCGGTGGGTGGGGACCGTCAGTCGAAGCGGAGCTCGCCGATCACCTCGAGCCGCAGGTGGGGCGCCGGCATCAGGAAGCGCTGGCGCAGCTCCTCCAGGGACATCGGCGTGAGCCAGTCGAGCTGCTCGAGCAGGTGCAGCGCCACTGCGTGCTTGGCGCGGGCGGAGCCGTCCTCCACCTTGATCGCGACCCCGAGACCCTCGCCGACGCGGCTGAGGCACTGGATGCCCTCGGCACCGCCCTTGCTTAGCACCTGGCTGTGGCCGAGGCGCATCAGCTCGGTGTCAAAGCGCCCCTCGCCGGCCACCAGGTCGGGGTGGGCCAGCATTGCCCGGCTGAGCTGCTCGAGGTCGGGCTGGGTGCCCGCACCGAGATGGGCGTAGAGCAGGGCCATCTGGGCCAGTTGCAGCTGCAGGGTGGGGGCGCCGCAGTCGTCGCGGGCGGTGATCAGTTCGGCCGCCGGCAGGCCCAGCAGTTCACCCACCCGCTTGAGTACTTCCTGCTGCAGGGGGTGGTCGACCTGGAGATAGCTCTCGAGCGGCCAGTGCATCTGCCGGCAGGTGGCCAGGAAGGCGGCGTGCTTGCCCGAGCAGTTGTGCTCCAGGGGGCTGCGGCAGCCTTCGGGCACGGGGCACTGCAGCTGTTCGGCTTCCAGTTCGGCTCCCCAGAGCAGCTTGAAGGCCTCGCGTGCATGGACGGCGCTGCCGGCGTGGGACGCGCAGGCGATCGCCAGGCCCCGTTCACCGCAGCCACAGCGCTCGGCCGCACCGCTTCCCACGAACACGGTGGCCTGGAAGGGTTTGAGGGCGGAGCGCACGAAGCTCAGCTGCTGGGGATCTCCCGCCCGCAGCAGGACCCGGCCGCGCTGATCGCAGACCACGGCGTGCACCCGGTGCCTGGATTCGACGATCCCGTTGCGCAGCAGCCGCACCTCCAGAGGCGGGATCCCGGGGCGGCTGGAACCGGGGAAGCCGGTGGGGGACAGGGCCATGGAGATGCGGATCCTGAGCTCAGAGAGCCTGGCAGAGTGCCGCTCCACCCAGCAGCAGCCCGGTGACCACGATGATGCCTCGGCGCAGGCGGGCCAGCACCGGAGCCACCTGGTGGCGGGCCACGAGCAGGTCCTGCTGGCGCCAGGCCAGCGGCTTCTCCCACACCTGGCCGTCGTACCAGCCGGATTCCTCGTATTCGACCGTTTCCGCCAGCAGGCGCCGCTGCACGTAGGTCCAGCCCAGCCACTGTCGCAGCAGCAGCAGCAGCGGCAGGGCCACCGCCGCCACGGCGCCGGCGGCGATCAGTTGCGGGGGATCTCGCCGCAGGGCGATGCTGCCGCCGGCCACCAGCAGGCAGAGGGGCAGGACTGACAGCCAGGCGATGGTCAGGGCCCGCAGTAGTGGGGCAGCGGCGCTGGCGGGCCAGGTGAAGAACCAGGAACGGCACAGCTGCTCATATTCCTGCAGCGGCCGCTGCTCCAGCGGCACCGGGCAGGCGGTCGCCGACGCGATCGGTGGGGAGCCTCCGGCGCCGCTCACGCTGGTGGGACGGCGGCGGTGCCGGGCGTTGCCCGAGCTGCGGCAGCGGGCTGGAGTGGGCTGACGTAGCGCTCCTGCTCCCCGTGGCCCCAGAAGGATTCGAGGTCGTAGAAGCTGCGCTCCTGGGGCGTGAGCACATGCACGATCAGCTCGCCGTAGTCGAGCAGCACCCAGCGCCCTTCACTCTGGCCCTCGCGGCGCAGCGGCAACCGGCCGGCCTCGCTATCCAGGGTGTCCTCGACCGAGCGGGCGATGGCGCGCACCTGGACATCCGTGAGGCCGCTGCAGATCACGAACCAGTCGGCCAGGGAGGAGACCTCCTCAACCCCGATCAAGCGGATGTCCACGGCCTTGCGGTCGTCGCAGGCTTCGGCCGCCAGCAGGGCAAGGTCGCGAGCGTCGCCGGGGAAGGGCGGCCGGACCGCGGCGGCTCCGTCCCCGGCGGCGAGGGTCGATTCAGCCATAGACGTTCTCGCTGGTGACGGACTGACGCGATCCCTGCTGCTGGGCCATTTCGGCGCGGGCCTTGCCGGCACTCTTGCGCAGGGCCTCCAGGCGGTCCTCGTAAAAAGTGCGGCGGCGCTTCTTGCGGGTCAGCTCCACCAGTTCCTTGAGGGCGCCCCCCAGGCTTTTGTACGCATTGGGCAGGGTGTAGCCGAAGCGGCAGGCCAGGTCGATGGCCCGCTCGTCGGCCAGGATGGCGTCCTGGAGGCGCTTCTCGGAGTTGTTCTTGAGATAGAGGCGATAACCGGCGAAACCGGAGAGGCCCATCGCCATCAGCAGCAGCAGGCCGTCCTGCACCCACAGCTCGCCGATGGCGCCACCGAGGCCGATGGCCAGGGCGGCCATCTCCCAGCCGTCGCGTGGCACGGCGTCGTTCTGGATCCGGCCCACCTCATGCCAGAACAGCAGGTTGCGGTGGTCGAGGGCCAGCCCGTCCCACTTCTCCAGATCCACCTGGATCTCGATTTCGTCGCGGCCGATCTCCTCGATCGTGATCAGGGGGGGATCGACAGAGGCGGAGGCTTCCACGAACACCCAGCTCTGCATTTCCGGGGGAAGCAGCCCCTTCAGGCGCTGGAGTTCGCTCATCGCTGGTGCGGGCCGGTGGAAGCGGAAAGAGCCGCTATGGCGACTAGGTTAGCGATCACTCCGAAGGGTGGCTGCTCGGCCGCAAGGGGATGACCGGCCAGGGGATCGGCCCCCATGAGAGGCTGGAATCGTTTGGCCAGCGAACCCTTCATGCCCCGCCGCACGGATCTCAGGCGCATCCTGCTGCTGGGCTCGGGGCCGATCGTGATCGGCCAGGCCTGTGAATTCGACTATTCCGGCACCCAGGCCTGTAAGGCGCTGCGCGCCGAGGGCTTCGAGGTGGTGCTGGTCAACAGCAATCCGGCTTCGATCATGACCGATCCCGACTTGGCGGATCGCACCTACATCGAGCCGCTCACGCCCGAGGTGGTGGCGCGGGTGATCGAGATCGAGCGCCCTGACGCCCTGCTGCCCACCATGGGCGGCCAGACGGCCCTCAACCTGGCCGTGGCTCTGGCGGAAAACGGCACGCTGGAGCGGTTCGGGGTCGAGCTGATCGGCGCCAACCTTGAGGCGATCCGCAAAGCTGAGGACCGGCTCCTGTTCAAGGAGGCGATGGCCCGCATCGGCGTGCAGGTGTGTCCCTCCGGCATCGCGCAGACCCTGGAGGAGGCCGAGATCGTCGGCGATGGCATCGGCAGCTATCCGCGCATCATTCGCCCGGCCTTCACCCTGGGCGGCTCCGGTGGCGGCATCGCCTACAACCCGGAGGAGTTCCGGGCAATCTGCAAGAGCGGCCTGGAGGCCAGCCCCGTCTCCCAGATCCTGATCGAGCAGTCCCTGCTCGGCTGGAAGGAATTCGAGCTCGAGGTGATGCGCGACACCGCCGACAACGTCGTGATCGTCTGCTCGATCGAGAACCTCGATCCGATGGGGGTCCACACCGGCGATTCGATCACGGTCGCCCCCGCCCAGACCCTCACCGATCGGGAGTACCAGCGGCTGCGCGATCAGTCGATCGCCATCATCCGCGAAATCGGCGTCGATACCGGCGGCAGCAACATCCAGTTCGCCATCAACCCCGCCGACGGCGACGTGGTCGTGATCGAAATGAATCCACGCGTGAGCCGCAGCTCGGCGCTGGCCAGCAAGGCCACCGGCTTCCCGATCGCCAAGATCGCCGCCCGCCTGGCGGTGGGCTACACCCTCGACGAGATAGTCAACGACATCACCGGCGCCACGCCGGCCTGCTTTGAACCCACTATCGACTACGTGGTCACTAAAATACCGCGCTTCGCCTTCGAGAAGTTCCGCGGCAGCCCGGCGGTGCTCACCACCTCGATGAAGTCGGTGGGGGAGGCGATGGCGATCGGCCGCTGCTTCGAGGAGTCGTTCCAGAAGGCCCTGCGCTCCTTGGAAACCGGCCATGCCGGCTGGGGCTGCGACCGGCCCGATGCCCCCCTTGAGCCCAGCGACCTGGAGCGGCAACTGCGCACCGCCTCCCCCGATCGCATCTTCGCCGTGCGCGCTGCCATGGTGGCCGGCCGCAGCGATGAGGAGATCCACCAGCTCAGTGCCATCGATCCCTGGTTCCTCGCCAAGCTGCGTGACATCATCGATGCCCAGCGCCGTCTGCTCGCGGGCCGCGACCTTGCCCAGCTCGATGGCGGCAGCCTGCTGGAACTCAAGCAACTGGGCTTTTCCGACCGGCAGATCGCCTGGGCCACCGGCGCCGGCGAGCTGGAGGTGCGGCGTCACCGCCAGGCTCTCGGTGTCGATGTCGTCTTCAAGACTGTCGACACCTGTGCGGCCGAGTTCGCCTCCACCACCCCGTATCACTACGGCACCTACGAGCGGCCCCTGGAGCGGATCGCCGCCGATGGTTCGCTAGTGCGGCTGGAGCCCGAGGACGAGGTGCAGCCCGAGACGCGCCGCAAGGTGATGATCCTTGGCGGCGGCCCCAATCGCATCGGCCAGGGGATCGAGTTCGACTACTGCTGCTGTCACGCCTCCTTTGCCCTGCGCGCTGGCGGCTTCGCCACCGTGATGGTCAACAGCAACCCCGAGACGGTCTCCACCGACTACGACACCAGCGATCGCCTCTATTTCGAGCCGCTCACGCTGGAGGACGTGCTGAACGTGATCGAGGCGGAGAAGCCCGAGGGCGTGATCGTCCAGTTCGGTGGCCAGACCCCCCTGAAGCTGGCGATCCCCCTGCTGCGTTGGCTCGCGTCCCCCGAGGGCCGCGCCACCGGCACCCGCATCTGGGGCACGTCTCCCGAGTCGATCGACCGCGCCGAGGACCGCGAACAATTCGAGGCGATCCTGCGCCAGCTGGAGATCCGCCAGCCCCGCAACGGCCTGGCCCGCAGCGACGCCGAGGCCCGGGCCGTGGCCGCCCGTGTGGGCTACCCCGTGGTGGTGCGTCCCAGCTACGTGCTCGGCGGCCGCGCCATGGAGTTGGTTTATGACGAGGAAGAGCTGAACCGCTACATGGTGGAGGCGGTGCAGGTGGAGCCCGACCACCCGGTGCTGATTGACCAGTACCTCGAGAACGCCATCGAGGTGGATGTCGACGCCCTCTGCGACCGGGAGGGCACGGTGATTGTCGGTGGCCTGATGGAGCACATCGAGCCGGCCGGCATCCATTCCGGCGATTCCGCCTGCGCCCTGCCCTCGGTGTCGCTGAGCCCTGAGGCCCTGGCCACGATCCGCCAGTGGAGCGCAGCACTGGCCCTGGCCCTGGAGGTGCGCGGTCTGATCAACCTGCAGTTCGCCGTGCAGGTGGATCCGGAACTGGGCGAGCGGGTATTCATCATCGAGGCCAATCCGCGCGCCTCGCGCACCGTGCCGTTCGTGGCCAAGGCCACGGGGGTGCCCCTGGCCAAGATCGCCAGCCAGCTGATGGCCGGTCGCACCCTGGGCGAGCTGGGCCTGACGGCCGAGCCGCTGCCGCCCCGCCAGACTGTCAAGGAGGCCGTGCTGCCGTTCAAGCGCTTCCCGGGCTCCGACACGCTGCTTGGCCCGGAGATGCGCTCCACCGGTGAGGTGATGGGCATCGCCGCAAGTTTCGGGCTGGCCTACGCCAAGGCCGAACTGGCCGCTGGGGAAGCTCTGCCCACCGGTGGCACCGTCTTCCTCTCCACCCACGACCGCGACAAGTCGGCCCTTGTGCCGGTGGCCCGTCGGCTGGCAGAGGAGGGCTTCGCGCTCACGGCCACCAGCGGCACGGCCGCCGTGCTGGCCGCGGCGGGCCTGGCCGTCGAGCCCGTCTTGAAGGTGCACGAGGGGCGTCCCAACATCGAGGACGCGATCCGCTCGGGCCTGATCCAGCTGATCGTCAACACGCCGATCGGTCGTCAGGCGGCCCACGACGACAAGTACCTGCGCCGCGCCGCCCTCGACTACGCCGTGCCAACGGTGACCACCCTGGCCGGGGCCCGGGCGGCGGTGGAGGCGATCGCCGCCCTGCAGCAGCACCAGCAGATTGAGGTGGCAGCCCTCCAGGACATCCATCCTCCTTGGGTAGGGTGAAAGCCGCCAGCATTCCCCCCCCTTGACCACCGCCCCGACCACTCCCCCCTTCGCGTCCCCCGCCTCCCGTGGTGACGCTGTCGCCCCCGGTACTGACGTGCGCGCCGCCTTCCGCGCCGCCTACGAGAACCGCTACACCTGGGATCCGGAGTTTCCCGGGTACCGGGGCCGCTGCGTATGGGAACAGAGCGGCTCGAACGGCGAGCCCGAACGCCGTGAAGAGGGGCACTTCACGGTGATGGCCGATCTCAAGAGTCAGATCGAGGGCCTCGTCGATGAGGCGGTTCACAAGGCCGTGGCCTCCCAGCTGTGGGAGGTGACGATTCACCGGGTGCGCCGTCCCTTCGAGCAGACCCACGGCGCCAACACTTTCACCGCTGGGGACACCGATGCGGTGGGGACCGAGGTGATCGTCGGCGGCAAGGGCGAGGGCGACCGCTATCGCATCAAGGACAACGTGGTGACGATGGTGCACCGCCACATCCACGGCACTGTAGTGACGATCTTCACCACGGCGATTTCCGACACCGGCGCCGGCTACCTCAGCCACACCTACAGCAGCCGCTACAGCGACCCGGCCAGCGGCGCGGCCCGCGGTGGCGAGAGCCGCTTCACCGACACCTTCGTGCCGGTCGGTGCGGGGGGGGCCTGGGTGTTGAGCGAGCGGGTGGTCGAGACCGACGCCGCCGACGCTTCCGAGGGTGTGGTTCGGCAGGTCTTCCGCTTCGAAGACCTCCAGCTGCTGGGCTGAGCGCCAGGCGGGACTGCGGGGGGCGACCTGGGGGGGGGGGCGGTGGGCGGTTCCCCGATCCGGCCGCGCCAGGGCACAAAGCTTTGATGCTTTTCCTCTGGCCGGGTGCCTACGAACAGGGACTGGCCTACGCCTGTCTGGCCCTGGGCACCTAAGTCACGCTCCGCGTCCGCAACTTCGCTGATCTCACCGTCGACGGTTCCTTTGCTCTCGGGGTGGCACCGCTGCTGTGCTGCTCACCCAGGGGGTGCCGATTCCCCTGGCCCTGCTGACGGCCCGCCTCTTTGGTGCGCCGGTCGGGGCGGTGACGGCCCGGATTCACACCCGGCTGGGGGTGAATGATCTGTTCCCCGGCATCCTCACCACCACCGGTCTTCACACGATCACGCTGCGGCTGATGGGTGGCTCCAACATCCCCATCACCGACATCAACCCTGTCCTCAACTGGCCCGATCTCGGTCAGGGTCCCGATGGCCGCTGGCCCGTCGCCCTCACCGTGGTGGTGCTCGGCCAGATCGCTCTGCCGGCCCTCTTCATGGCCACCGACTTCGGCCTGGCCCTGCGGGCGATCGGCAACAATCCCACGATGGCCCGGGCCAATGCCATCGCCCTGCAGCTGGGCCTGGAGGCGATGGATCTCAAGCTCGCCACCGCCGTGCTGTTGCTGCTCGCCATGTCGCTGGGCCACTTCAAGCTGCCGGGGCTCAATGCCCGTTCCGGCGATGCCGACGCATCGTCGGAGGTCATCGCCCCAGAGGCCAGCTCGGAGGACGCCTGATTAGCCTCGGCGTCGACCAGCTGTGTTGGGGCCATGCCGAGCCGGGAGGGGGCCGGCGAGAGCTCTTCCAGGACTTTGATTTCGCCAGCCCCAGCGGCGAGTGCACGGTGTTGATCGGCAGTAATGGCTCTGGAAAGTCCACCTTCCTCAAACTGCTCGCCGGCACCCTGAACCGCGATGCCGGCAGCATCCGGCTCAGCGGCCAGGCCATCGAAATATCCGGTGAGGTGCTCCAGGCCGCCCAGGCCCTAGAGGAGAAGAAGGCGCAGGCCTTCGTCAAGATCGGCGACTACGCCACGGTGCAGGACTTTGACTCGATCGCCAAGGTAGGGCTGGCGATCGAGATCCCGGTGATCTCGTTCGACGCCGACGACATCAAGATCCCGGGCACCCTGGCCACGCCGGGCTGGTCGTACTAAGACGATGGCCATGCGGCCGGTGAGCTGGCGGTGAAGGTGCTCAAGGGCGAAGCACCGGCCAAAATGTCCTTCCTACCGCTGAGCAAGATCGATGTGCGCCTCAACAAGGCCACCGAGCAGGCGATCGGTTTCACCATCCCGGAGCCGGTGGTGCAGAAGGCCCACAAAATTGTCAGCTGATCAAGTGATCCGCTGACGCTCTGATCCCTCAAGCCCTGGCCAGGGCTTGAGGGCCTTGCCCTACTCCGGCAGCGCGGGGATCGACTGCAGGCGCTCGTTGAGCTGCATCGCCATCGACTGGCGGCCCACCGCCAGCACCTTGAGCGTGTCTTCGTGCATGCGCAGCTGGGCATCGGCTACCTGCATGCCGCGCACGAGTTCCTTGAGATCGTCGGGGAGGCTGTTGAGGTCGTAGCGCTTGCCCTCGAAGGTGAGGACGGGGGGCTGGGATTGGACGGGTGTCTCCACGGAATGCCGCTGGTAGGCGGGCTCACCTTAGGGGTGAATCCTCATCCCAGAACCGCTTGCTGCTATCTCAGCCTGCCATCTGGATGAACTGGCGTTCGCACAGGTCGCGGTAGCGGCCGCCGCGGGCCATCAGCTCAGCGTGGTTGCCCTGTTCGACGATGTGGCCGTGTTCCAGCACCAGGATGCGATCGGCCTCCTGCACGGTGGAGAGCCGGTGGGCGATCACCAGCACTGTGCGGCCGGCCATCGCCTGATCAAGGCCGCGCTGGACGGCCTCTTCCGCTTCGGCGTCGAGGGCGCTGGTGGCCTCGTCGAGCAGCAGCACGGCCGGGTTACCCAGCACGGCCCGGGCGATGGCCAGGCGCTGCAGCTGGCCGCCGGAGAAGTTGCTGCCCCGCTCCTCGATGCGGCTCTCGTAGCCGCCGGGCAGGGCTTCGATGAAGCCGGCGGCATTGGCCTGGATGGCGGCTGCCCGGATCTGCTCTGGGCTGGCCGGCCGTCCGAAGGCGATCGCCTCGGCCACAGTGCCGGAGAACACACTGCTCTGCTGAGGCACCAGGGCCACGGCACGGCGCAGTTCGCGGGCCCTGAGATCGGCCAGGTCCTGGCCATCGAGCAGCACCCGGCCCCGCTGGGCGGTGTTGAAGCGCAGCAGCAACGAGAACATTGTGCTCTTGCCCGCTCCCGAGGGGCCCACCAGGGCCACCACCTGACCGGGCTGGATGTGGAGGTTGAGATCGTGCAGCACCGGCTGGGCGGCGTCGTAGCCGAAGCTGACGCCATCCAGCACCAACTCGCCCTGCACCGCCCCCAGCGACTGGGCCTCAGGCCGGTCGGGCGGCTCGATCGGTTCGGCCTCGATCGCCCGCAGGCGTCGCAGGGAGGCCTGTCCCTGTTGGAACTCGTTGAAGTTGGTGGTGAGGTGCGAGATCGGGTCGATCAACATCAGCAACGCCGCCACGTAACTGCTGAAGCCCTGGCTGTCGAGACCGCCGGCCTGAATGCGGGCGGCGCCGATCAGCAGCACCGCCAAGATGCCGAAGGCCTCGATGAAGCCCACCACCGGGTGCTGCTTGGCCAGCAGGGTGAGGGTGCGGTAGCGGGCGCGGCGGTGCAGGTCGATCTCGGTGTCGAAGCGCTGCTGCAGCCAGGGCTCGGCCGCATAGGCCCGCACCAGTGGCAGGCCGCCGATCGCCTCGCCCAGAAGGGCCGCCAGGTCGCTCACCTGTTTCTGGCTGCGCTCGGCCGCCTGCATCACCCTGGCGCCGAAGGCGCTCACCAGCACGGCCACCAAGGGGGCCAGCAGCAGGGTGGCCAGGGCCAGCGGCCAGTCGAGCCAGATCATGTAGCCCAGCACCACCACCAGCTGCAGGGCGCTGGGGGTGCTGTCCTGGATTGTCTTGTAGATCACCTCCCCCACCCGGTCGGCGTCCTCGGTGAGGCGGTAGGTGAGGTCGCCGGCGGAGAGCTTCTCCAGGGCGCCAAAATCGAGCTGCTGCAGACGGGCGAACAGTCGACGCCGCAGCTCCTGGCTCACCTGCAGGGCCGGACCGGCCAGCAGCGTGTCCTGGCCGAACTGGGCGGTCTTCTGCACCAGGAATACCCCCAGAGCCGCCGCCACGGCTCGCAGCACGGCCGGGAAGTCGCCGGCGCCAATGGCAGGAATCAGCCGCCCAGCCAGCCAGGCCAGCAGCGGCCAGCAGGCCACGTACGTGAGCATGCAAAGTCCACCGGCGATCAGGCGACGCCCGTGGGGCTTCAGCAGGGGCCAGAGCCTGCGGAAGCCCGCGGGGGAGGGTGCAAGCATTAGGGAACCTTAGATCCCTCCCCTTGAAGCTCGACCAATACCTTAAATGGCAGGGCCTGGTCGCCACCGGCGGAGAGGCCAAGCAGCGTATCCAGCGGGGTGACATCCGCGTCAACGGCATGATCGAGACCCGCCGTGGCCGCCAGCTGGCGGCGGGAGACGCCCTGAGCGTCGATGGGCGGGAGCTGATTGTGATGCCCTTGGAGCGGGGACCGGCCGCGCCTTAGCGTGGCCCTCACGTCATTGAAGGGAGAGAGCCGGTGCGTAAGGCTGTCATCGCTGGCAACTGGAAGATGAACATGACCTGCGCCCAGACGCGGGAGTTCGCTGCGGTCTTCCGTCCCTTGATCGCCGATCTGCCCAGCAATCGCCAGGTGGTGCTGGCGCCCCCCTTCACCTCGATTCCTACCCTCTGTCGCCACCTGGAGGGGGCCGGCGTGGCGATTGCCGGTCAGAACGTGCACTGGGAGGAGAGCGGCGCCTACACCGGCATGATTTCGGCGCCGATGCTGATCGAGCACGGCGTCAGCCACGCGATCGTGGGTCACAGCGAGCCGCGCAAGTACTACAGCGAAACCGACGAGCAGATCAATCTGCGCGCCCGCACGGCCCAGCGCACTGGACTGATTCCAATCCTGTGCGTGGGGGAGAGTCTTGATCAGCGCGAGGCCCGCGAGACCGAACGGGTGATTCACCGCCAGATCGAACAGGGGCTTGAAGGCGTCGACCCACTGCGGGTGATCGTGGCCTATGAGCCGATCTGGGCGATCGGCACCGGCAAGACCTGCGCCGCCGAGGAGGCCAACCGCATCTGTGGCCTGATCCGTGGCTGGGTGGGCAATCCCGAGGTGGTGGTGCAGTACGGCGGCTCGGTGACCCCCGAAACGATCGACCTGCTGATGGACCAGACCGAGATCGATGGCGTGCTGGTGGGCGGCGCCTCGCTCAAGCCGGAGAGCTTCGCGCGTATCGTCAATTACCAGGTGCCGGTGGCTGCCTGAGGTGGAGCCACCGTCGGCGCCGCAAGGCCGCGACCACCGCCGACCCTGGGGGGACCGCACCGGCGTCATGGGGGTGATCAACCTCACCCCTGATTCCTTCAGTGATGGGGGGCGTTTTTTCGACCCGGCGGCGGCGGTGGCGGAGGCGCGGCGCCAGGTGACCCGTGGGGCCGATGTGCTGGATCTGGGGGCTCAGAGCACCCGTCCTGGGGCCGAGGAGGTGGGGGCGGAGGCGGAGATCCGGCGCCTGCTGCCGGCGCTGCACGCGATTCGCGCGGCCGCCCCAGACGCGGTGCTCTCCGTGGACACCTTTTATGCGGCCGTGGCGGAGGCGGCCCTGGCGGCCGGGGCCGACTGGATCAACGATGTGAGCGGCGGTCGGCGGGATCCGGCGATCCTGCCCATGGTGGCCGCCGCCGGCTGTCCCTATGTGCTGATGCACAGCCGGGGCGATAGCCGCACGATGGACCAGCAGGCTCACTACGGGGAGGTGGCCAGCGAGGTGCGCCAGGAGCTGCTGCGGGCCACCGAACGGGCCCTGGCGTCGGGGGTGCGGGTCGGACAGCTTCTCTGGGACCCAGGTCTGGGCTTTGCCAAGACGGTGGAGCAGAATCTGGCCCTGCTGGCCTCCCTGGAGGCGCTCGTCGCCGAGGGGTTCCCCCTGCTGGTGGGGCCCTCCCGCAAACGCTTCATCGGCGCGGTGCTGAGCGAACCCCGACCGCGGGCAAGGCTGTGGGGCACGGCGGCCGTTTGCTGCCGGGCGATCGCCGCCGGCGCCGCCGTCCTGCGGGTTCATGATGTGGGCCCGATCGTGCAGACGGCCCGCATGGCCGATGCGCTTTGGCGCAATGCAACAAAATTTCCCAGATGAAGGCTCGGCGGTAAAATTGTTAGGAGCCGAAAATTTGCTTGACAGTGCTAAGGCCGTTAGCCATTGTGTGATTGCAATTCTTCTCGATCAATGGCACCAGCTGCAGAAACGGCTGCATCACTTCCCCTGGTTGTGCAACCCTCAATGATCGGAACGATCATTGTTCCATTCTTGTTCAAGATTGTCGGTGCGATCCTGCTGTGGGTCGTTGGCGGCTGGCTGATCGGCTTCGGCATGCGTGTGCTGCGGCGCAGCTTCGCGATGGCCAAGCTCGATCCCGCCCTGATCAGCTTCCTGCTCAGTCTGATCAGCTCCGTGCTGCGCGTGGTGCTGGCGGTGGCCATCCTCGGCTTCTTCGGGGTGCAGACGGCCAGCTTCGCCGCCTTGCTCGCCGGTGCTGGCGTCGCGATTGGTGCCGCCTGGAGCGGTATGTTGGGCAACTTCGCGGCGGGTGTGTTCCTGCAGCTGTTCCGCCCTGTCGCCATCGGTGACTTCGTGACCGGCGGTGGCGTCACCGGCACGGTGGAGGAGGTGGGCATGTTCGTCACCACCATCCTCTCCCCCGACAACGTGCGCAACATTGTGCCCAACGGCAAGTTCTTTGGAGACACGATTGTCAATTTCTCTAGTCACCCCTTCCGCCGTGTTGAGCTTGAGGCCCAGCTCGACAGCACTGCCGATGTCAACCGTGCCATCGCCCTGCTCAAGGACGCCGTGCGCGCCGTTCCCAACCAGTACCCCGGCAAGGAGGCCGATGTAGAGCTGCTCACCTTCTCCGAGCGTGGCCCTCGCCTTGCGGTGCGACCCTACACCCACAATTCAAACTATTGGCAGGTGTATTTCGACACCAACCGTGTGATCGCGGACACTCTCTGAGGGTCAACGGCTTCCCGGTTCCCCGCATTCCCGTGGCCCTGCCCGCCAGCAGCGTCAACTGACAAATCGGGGGGTGGTTTGTCCTGCCATTTCTTATTTGTTCTGCCTCGAACATAAGGGCACCCTCCACGTGAGGGTGCCTTTTCGTTGGAAGGTGTGCGCTTCGTCAAGAGTGGCTTCAACGTACTGGAACGAGAGCGTAAGCCCTCACTCCCTGACCCCTTCGATGCGATCCTCGATTTCCTGATAGATCTCTTGCAGCTGGGCGATGTTCTCATCACTGGTCTCCCAGTAGCCGCGGCCATTAACTTCCAGCAGGGTGCCGACAATGCGACGAAAGCTGTGGGGGTTGAGGTTCATCAACCGCTTGCGCATCTCGGCATCGTTGATGAAGGTGTCGTTAGCTTCCTCGTAGACGAAGTTGTCGACAGCGCCGCTGGTGGCACTCCAGCCTAGGGTGAAGTTTAGCCGTTTGGCTACTTCTCTAACTCCCTCGTAGCCGGAATCGAGCATGCCCTCATACCACTTGGGATTTAGCAGCTTGGTGCGCGAATCGAGGCGGATTGTCTCACTCAGTGAGCGAACTTGGGCATTGGCGGTGGTGGTGTCGGCGATGTAGCTCGTCGGAGCCTTGCCATCATCGCGAAGATTAGCGATCAGCTTGGTGGGATCACTGTCGAAGTAGTGGCTCACATCGGTGAGCGAGATCTCGGCGGAATCGAGATTCTGGAAGGTGACATCAGCAGTCTTCATTGCCGATTCAAAAACCTCGCGCTTCTGGTTCATTTCCCCGGGGTTGTCGGCGTTGAAGGCGAAGGTCTTGCGGGAGAGGTACATCTCCTGCAATTCGCCCTCTTCCTCCCAGGTGCTGTTCTCCACCGCCAGGTTGACGTTGGAGGAGTAGCTGCCGCTGGCATTGGAGAACACCCGGGTTGCGGCCTCCCGCAGTGAGATGCCCTGGGCTTCGGCTTGCTCCTGGCTGTGCTTGCGCACGAAGTTCATCTCAAGGGGCTCGTCGGCCTCGGCAGCCATCTTGACGCCCTGGTCGATCAGTGCCATCTGGTTGATGAAGAGGTCGCGGAAGACGCCACTGCAGTTGACCACCACATCGATGCGGGGCCGACCCAGCTCCTCGAGGGAAATCAACTCCAGCTTGTTAACCCGGCCGAGCGAATCGGGCACGGGCCTTACGCCGATGAACCAGAGGATCTGGGCCAGGGATTCGCCGTAGGTCTTGATGTTGTCGGTGCCCCAGAGCACGCAGGCGATCGTTTCTGGCCAGGCTCCCTGCTCCTGCTTCTGGCGTTCGATCAGTCGATCCACCACCACCTTGGCGGCGGCGATGGCGGCCCGGGTGGGGATGGACTGGGGATCGAGGGCGTGGATGTTCTTGCCGCTGGGCAGCACGCCGGGGTTGCGGATCGGGTCACCACCGGGGCCCGGCAGCACGTACTCGCCATCGAGGGCGCGCAGCAGGCTCTCCATCTCCATGTCGGCGCAGATCTGCTCGAGGCAGAAGCGCAGGTAGGCGAACTGCTTGTCCAGTTCCGATTGGTCCACATCGGCGAAGCCCGCCTGGCGGCAGGCGGCCAGCCAGGGGCTGGGGAAGCGCAGCCCGAAGCGCTCCAGTAGCTCGAAGAACCAGCCGAAGTTGCGGCGCAGGCTGACCCGGCCATCGACTCCGGTGACCTCGCGCACCATGGCCCCCACGGCGCTGCGGCAGGTCTCGGTGATGACGCGGTTTAGTTCCACATCGGACAGCACACCCTCGTCGTTGCCCTTGTAGACCTCCTGGATGGTGCGGCCGCGGCTCTCGGCCAACAGGCCCGGCAGGGAGCGGATGTCGTCTTCGTCGCGTTCGAGGGCGGCGATGTTGACCAGGGTGGCAATCGCCTCCGCGGCGGTGGGTGGCTTGCCGATGGTGTGCAGCCCGCAGGGCAGCAGCCGGCTCTCGATCTCCATCAGCTGGCGATACACGGCACCCACCACGGCGTCGCGGCCGCCGGTGTCGAGCTGGACTGCGTCGTCCTCCGGCAGCACCACGTCCTTGTCGAGGTTGCACTGGCGCGCCGTCTCGACAATTGCGTTGACGATCTGCACCCCGCGTGAGCTTTCGCGCAACTGCTGGTAGGAGCCCACCAGTTCCCCCAACTCCTTGAGCCCCTTGTAGAGGCCGGCGTTCTCCGCCGGAGGGGTGAGATAGCTGATCGTGGAGGCGTAGCCGCGTCGCTTGGCGATCGTGGCTTCCGAGGGGTTGTTGGCTGCGTAGTAATAGAGGTTGGGGAGGGCGCCGATCAGCGAATCGGGGTAGCAGGTGTCGCTCATGCCCATCTGCTTGCCGGGCATGAACTCCAGCGAGCCGTGGGTGCCGAAGTGCAGCACCGCATCGGCGCCCCACACCTTCTCAAGATAGGTGTAGTAGGCGGCGAAGCCGTGGTGGGGGCTGGCGCTGCGTGAGTAGAGCAGCCGCATCGGGTCGCCCTCGTAGCCGAAGGTGGGCTGCACGCCCACAAACACGTTGCCGAAGTGGCGGCCGTAGATCAGCAGGTTGGTGCCGTCGGAGTTGAGATTGCCGGGGGGCTTGCCCCAGTTCTCCTCGAGCCGCTCGGAATAGGGCGTCAGCCGCTCGTACTCCTCCACACTCATGCGGTGGGCGATGGCCAGCTCGGGGGCTCCGGCAAGAGCTTCAGGATCGCTGAGCACCGCCTCCATCAGCGCCTTGGGACTGGCCGGCATGGCCGTGATCGTGTAGCCCTTGGCCTTCATCTCCTCGAGCACGCGGAAGATCGAGCCGAAGACATCGAGATAGGCGGCGGTGCCCACATTGCCCTTGTCGGGGGGGAAGCTGAATACCGTGATCGCCAGCTTCTTCTCGGCCCGGGGCTTGATGCGCAGCGAGGCCCAGCGGATGCAACGCTCGGCGATCGCATCGACCCGGTCCTGCAGGGTGTGAGCCTTGCCGGTGGCGTCGTCGCGGCCGGAGAGCACGATCGGCTCGATGGCACCGTCGAGTTCGGGGATGGCGATCTGCAGAGCCACCTGCACCGGGTGCAGGCCCAGATCGCTTTCCTCCCACTCCTGGGTGGTCTGGAAGACCAATGGCAGGGCCACCATGTAGGGGACATTAAGCCGTTTGAGGGACTCGATCGCCTTGGGATGGTCCTGGCGGGCCGGGCCGCCCACCAGTGCGAAGCCGGTGAGACTCACCACGCCATCGACCAAGGGGAGGTCGGGGTTGAGGGGGTCGTAGAAGAAGGTGTTGACCGGCTTGCTGAAGTCGAGGCCGCCGCAGAACACGGGGATCACCGTGGCGCCGCGGTACTCCAATTCCTGGATCACGGCCACGTAGTGGGCGTCGTCACCGGTGACGATGTGACTCCGCTGCAGTACCAGGCCGATCACCGGACCATGGCGGGCCTTCTCGCTCAGGTCGGCTCGGCTGGTGCTCCAGTTGAGGTAATCGCGCAGGTCTTCGAACATCTCCGGGGCCAGGGGATGCCATATACCCAGATCGGGGAAGACCACCGGCTCGGCCACCTCGAGCTGGGGACGGTCGGCGTCCCCGCGGGGAAACACGTACTTGTCGGCCAGCATCAGCAGGAAGTTGCGCAGGTTGTCTGGCGTTCCCCCTAGCCAGTACTGGAAGCTGAGCATGAAGGAGCGGGCATCCTGCGCCTTCTCCACCGGCAGATACTTGAGCACCGTCGGCAGGGTGTTCAGCAGCTTGAGCATCGCGTCCTGGAAGCCGGCGCCGCTGGATTCCTTGCGCTTGCGCATGAACTGGGCGATGGCGCTCTTGCTCTGGCCGAGCTGGGCCATCGAAAAGCTTCCGAGTTTGTTGAGGCGCATCACCTCCGGCATGGAGGGGAACACCACCACGGCCTTGAGCCGCTCGCGGTGGGGGGCGACGGCGTCAACCACCTTTTGGGCCAGATCTTCGATGAAGATCAGCGAGGCGATGAACACGTCCGCCTCAGCCACGTCGGCGCAGAAGTCGGCGTAGTTCTGCGGGTCGCGCAGCTCCTCGATCAGGTAGCCACTGAGCTGCACCGCCAGGGGCCCGTTCTGATCGTTGAGGCTGGTGGCGGCGGTGGTGAGCGCGTTCTGGTATTGGGGCTCCAGCACCACGTATACGGCCTTCATCATGGCCCGGTCGCTGCGGCCGCTGGGGCCGGGGCTGACCCGGCGGCTGGCGGAGCGGACCTGCGTGAACATGGGCTGGATTGAGCAATGTGAAGGAGCCTACGAAGCAGCAGGCCCCAGTGCGAAGCGGGCGATCAAGGCGTTACAGGTCACGGCGGCAGGCGGCGAGAGTCTCGCCTTGCTGTGCAGCGGGGGCATCAAGCCCCTGCGCGGCGCCGATCCGCGTGTCCTCCCCTTCCGTCGGCTGCCCTTCCAAATAACCACCTGATCAGCCTGCTGCTGCCCCTGGTGCTTGGCAGGGGTGCCCTGCTGAGCTGGACCGCCCACCTGCGCACCAGCGCGATCCTGGCCGAGGCGACCACCCACATGCTGAGCGCCACCGCCGGCCAGCTGTAGGCCACGATCCGCGAGTTGATCGATCCCCAGCAGGCCGCCGAGGGTCTCGACCTGGTCGCTTCTCTGGGGGAGAGTTGCTCCCTGGCCGAGCGGCTGGACCGGTTGGAGGAGGCCCGCCAGGCGCTGGATCGCACCCCCAATCTCACCGCCTATTTCATCGGCTATCCCGATGGCCAGATGTTCTTCGTCGCCCTGGCCCGCGATGCCGGTGGTCGCCCCTGGCCGGGACTGCCCGCCGCCGCCAGCCTGCTGGTGGAAAGCATTTCTGTGGATCGGGTCCCCAGGGGCTGCAGCCCCTGACGGTGGCAGGTTCGCTGCAGCTGCTGCCCCGCAGCTTCGATCCCCGCCTCAGGCCCTGGTACCAGCAGGCGCTGCCCAGTCCGACGCTGGTGCTCTCCTCCGTGCTGCGGCTCGCCCTCGGCGAGCGGCTCGGCGTAATCCTCTCCCGTCGCCTGCCCGGCGGTAGGGGGGTGGTGGGGGCCTCCTTCGAGATCGAGACCCTCGAGCGGCAGGCGCAGAAGCTCGATCCGGCCTCCCTGCCGGGACCCGATGCCGCCGCCACCGCTGCCCTGCTGGCCGAGGCGGAGCCGGCGGCGGGGGGGAAGCGCTCCCAGGGCACGCGGCTGGTGCTGCCGCTCTGGTTCACGGCCCCTCCGGAGGAAGAGCGGGTCGCCTTCAGTCGCACCCTCTCGAGATCCGCCTCGGTCGCCCTTGAGACTCGCGGCTTGCTGGAGGCGCGCCTCCACCTGTTCGATGGCTTCATCCACCTGATCGCCAACGCGATCGATGCCAAGAGCCCCTACACCTGCTGCTACTTCGCGCGGGTGCCGGAGATAACGCGGCTACTGGCCGAAGCGGCCTGCGTGAGCCGGGAGGGCCCCTTCGCCTCCTTCGAGCTCGAAGACGAGGGCTGGGAGGCCATACATGTCGCCTCCTTGCTGCATGACTGCGGCAAGGTCACCACCCCAGAGCACGAGGTCGACAAGGTCACCAAGCTCAAGACCATCACCGACCGCATCCATGAAGGGCGGATGCGCTTCGAACTGCTCAAGGCCGAGGCGGCGAGCGACCACTGGCGCGCCATCGCCGCCGGGGCGGATCCGGGACAGACCGATCAGGATCTCAAGTGTCGCTGGGCGGAGCTCGATGGCGATTTCCCCTTTGTGGCGGCCTGCAACCTTGGCGGCGAGAGCATGGAGCCCGACAGCCTGGAGCGGTTGCGCCGCATCGCCGCCCGCACCTGGCGCCGCACCCTCGACGATCGCCTCGGCCTTTCCCAGGAGGAGTTGCGCCGGCGCGCGCGGCTGCCCGTCGAGCCCCTGCCGGTGCGGGAGTCCCTGCTGGCCGACCGGCCGTATCACCGCGTCGAGCGGCCGGAGCGTTCCCGCCTGGCGGCTGACAACCCCTGGGCCTTTCGCCTGGGGGTGCCCGAACTCCTGCAGATCCAGGGAGAGCTGCACAACCCCAGCGTGGCGCGCGACATCCTCAATCCCGAGGAGCGCTTCTGAATCCAGAACCACATGATCCAGATGATCCGCATGCTCTCGGCCCTCCCTTATCCGCGCCGGCTGCAGGGCGATCAGATGGGTGTGCATACCCGGCATCATGGCGATCGCCGACATCTTCGAGGCTCTCATCGCCGCCGATCGGCCTTACAAGCGTGGCAAACCCCTCTCGGAGGTCCTGGCGATCTTGGCCTGCATGGTGCGGGAGCGGCACTCGATGCCGATCTCTTCGCCCTGTTCCTGAGCTCCGGCGTGCCGCAGATCTACGCCCAGAGCTTTCTGCCGCCGCACCAGATCGATGCCGTCCATGTGGAGGCCCTGCTCGGGGGCTCATAGGCTCGGCGCATCCGCCGGCCGTCGGCCTGCCCCCTGTACTTTCAGTTGCTTCCGCGATGACCAGCGCCAGCGCCGCTTCCGCCCAGGCCCCGATTCCGGTGGTCGTCGCCGGCGCCCTTGGGCGCATGGGGGCCGAGGTGGTCAAGGCCGTTGCTGCCGCCGCCAATACTGCCCTGGTGGGGGCGATTGACACCACCCCCGGCAAGGAGGGGCTGGATGTGGGGCTGGAGCTGGGCCTGGGAGAGCTCGACGTGCCGATCACCGCCGATTTCGAGGCTGTTCTCTGCCAGGCCAGCCAGGTCGCGCGTCAGGCGGGGCCCGGCGGCGGTGCCGTACTGGTGGACTTCACCCATCCCTCGGTGGTCTACGAGCACTGCCGCGGTGCCATCGCCTACGGGGTGCATCCGGTGATCGGCACCACCGGCCTCTCGCCGCAACAGCTCGATGAGCTGGCCGTCTTTGCCGCCAAGGCGTCGGTGGGCGGGGCCGTCATCCCCAACTTCAGCGTGGGCATGGTGCTGCTGCAGCAGGCGGCGGCGGCCGCCGCCCGCTTCTACGACTTCGCCGAGCTCACCGAGCTGCACCACAACCGCAAGGCCGATGCCCCCAGCGGCACCTGCATCAAGACAGCCGAACTGATGGAGGAGCTCGGCAAGGCCTTCAATCCCGCCCAGGTGGAGGAACACGAGAGCCTGGCGGGCTGTCGGGGAGGCCTGCGCGAGAGCGGACTGCGCCTGCACTCGCTGCGCCTGCCCGGTCTGGTGGCACACCAGGAGGTGATGTTCGGCGCTCGGGGTGAGACCTACACCCTGCGGCACGACACGATCGATCGCAGCGCCTACATGCCGGGGGTCCTGCTCAGCGTGCGTCGGGTGCGTTCGCTTGAGGGGTTGATCTACGGCCTTGAACGGCTGCTGTGAGAACCCAAGAGTTCGAACCACGATGTTGATCCCTGTCCAGCCCAATGAGCTCTCCCGCCTGATCCCGGCGGTGGCCACCGGCCCGCAGTTCAACGCGTCCAGCGGCAATCCCCGCAAGTTGCTGCAGCGGGTGCTGATCTCGGTGATCGGCGGGGTGATCACCTTGCTCATCAGCCAGACCCTGCTGTTCTCCAGCCAGTTCGCCCCGGTGGCCCTGGTGGTGGGGGTGGTGTTCCTGCTCTACGTGCTCTGGGGGCCGATCCTGGAGGCGGGCCAGAAGAATGCCGCCCTGCGCCGCTACCCCGCGGCGGCGATCTTTGATGGGGTGGTGGCGGATCTGTTCACCCGTGAGGTGGTGGAGGAGCGGCGGGAGCAGGCCGACCGCGAGGGGCGGCTGGAGATGGTGGAGAACCGCCGCACCTGGCTGTGCCTGGAACTGGAGGACGAGGAGGGCTATCTCGGCCAGGTGCGCTTCCCGATGGAGAAGAAGCACCAGACGATCCGGCGCGGCATGGTGATCCGCTGCCTGGTACTGAGTGAGCGCAAGGACTTCTCCCGCATCGGGGCGCTCAGCGACGCCTGGCTGCCGCAGCTGAAGCTCTGGGTGGGCGAGTACCCCTATCTGCTCCGGCCGGCCTTCGAGGAGCTCTGCCTGCACCGCCTGCGCTGAGTCGCCGCTGGCCGCTGCGCCCCCGCTGCAGGCTGCTGCCGGGCGCTTTTGGGGCAATCCGGGCCGAATTCGGGCCGGATCTGGGGACGGATCCGCTCTTGTGTCGCAACATTGCGTTACAGTTATCGCAACACTTCATAAAGGTGCTTCATGGCTTCATCCACCCCGACCGCCCCCGCCGCCATCCGCGGTGCCACCGTCACTACCGAGGACGGCGGCCGCCTCAATGCCTTTGCTACCGAGCCCCGCATGGAAGTCGTGAGTGCCGAGAGTGGCTGGGGCTTCCATGAGCGTGCCGAGAAGCTCAACGGCCGCATGGCCATGCTCGGCTTCATCGCCCTGCTGGCCACCGAATTCGCCCTCGGCGGCGAAGCCTTCACCCGCGGTCTGCTGGGCATCGGCTGATTCACGCCTGGTTGCCGCGGCGGCTCTCCCCACGGCACCGCAGCAGACTCTGCTGCGGTGCTTTTGATTGCACGCCCTTCTCCTTTCCATCGCCACTCCCCTGCCCGTGGCCTCGCCTCTCCAAGCCCGGGTGTTGGGGGCCGGTCCCACCGGGGCCCTGACGGCCTTAGCCCTAACTGAGGCGGGCTGGCGCGTCAGCCTGCACGATCCCCTCACAGCCGAGCAGCTGTCGCAGCGCAACCGCGCCTACGCCTTCAGCTACTCCAGCAGGAGGCTGCTGGAACGTCTGGGCCTCTGGTCTGAGATGGAGTCTGAGCTCGTGCCATTCCGTCGGCTGGAGCTGCGCGACTGCGGCGCCGGCGTGGGCCTGGCCTTCAGCGCGGCAGACCGGGGGCGGCGCCCTGCCATCCCGGCCTCTGCGTCTATCACCCCGAATGATGCTATCGGCTGGATCGGACAGCATGGACCGATACAGCACCGCTTGTTGCAGCGACTGACGGACGATCCGGCGGCGGAGCTCCATCTCGGCGCTGGCTTTGCGGCCGCATCCGATCCGCTGATTGTTCCTGAGCTGGTGGTCGCGGCCGATGGCCCCGACTCCCCCACGCGCAGCCGACTGGGCCTGGGGCAGTGGTCCATGGCCTATGGCCAGGCCTGCCTCACGGTTCAGGTGGAGCTGCGCGGCTGCGCCGACGATGAGGCCTGGGAGCTGCTGCGTCCCGAGGGGCCGTTCGCGGTCCTGCCCCTCGGTGAGGGACGTTTCCAGCTGGTCTGGAGTGCTCCCCAGGCCCGCTGCCGCCAGCTCGAGAGCCTGCCGGACGTGGCCTTCCTCGACGCCCTGGCAGGCGCCCTGCCCGAGAAGCTCCAGCCCGATGCCCTGCTGGATCGGCCACGGGCCTTCCCCGTGGCCCTGCAGCTGGCGCGCCGGCTGCACCGGGGCGGCACGGTGCTGGTGGGGGAGAGCGGTCACCGCTGCCATCCGGTGGGGGGCCAGGGCCTGAATCTCTGCTGGCGTGATGTGGAGGTGCTGCATCGGCTGGCCCGGCGCGTTGCCGCGGGCCGGCTTGAGCCCGCTCGGCTCGGCGGGGCCTACGCCCGCCGGCGCTGGATTGATCTGATGCTCACCCTGGCGGCCACCGACCTGCTGGTGCGGCTGTTCTCCAACCGCCATCCCCTGCTGCTGCCCCTTAGGCGCCTCGGGGTGCGGAGCCTGGCTCGCTTCGGCGCCCTGCGCCGCCTGGCCCTCGGGGCTATGAGCGATGGCCCTTGCCCAGCTATGCGCCGCGCCCCAGAGTGATGGGATGGTGATCAGCAGCTCGCCCCAGCCCCAGCCCTCCGCCACCCTGGTGCGCTATCTGCGGCACCAGATCGGTCTCAGCGACAACGCCCTTGAGCTCGGCTTGCGCCAGTCCCAGCTGGAGCAGGCGCCCCTTCCGGTGGTGTTGTGGCGCTTTGGCCTGATCAGCCTGGAGCAGTTTGACCAGGTGCTCAGCTGGCAGGACCAGCAGCTCTGAGGACAGGGCGAATCAGGCATAGATGATCAGCGACTCCACCGGCACCCCGTCCGGCAGACGGGCCCGGCCGCCTAGTTCGGCCAATTCCATCACGAACGCGAAGCCGCAGAGCTGGCCGCCCACCGTGGAGACCAGTTCGGCGGTGGCGGCGGCGGTCCCCCCGGTGGCGAGCAGGTCGTCGACGACCAGAACCCTGGGACAGTCCTCAAAGCCGTCGTTGTGGATCTCGAGCCGGTCACTGCCGTATTCGAGGGTGTAGTCGATGCCGTGCACGCTGCCGGGCAGCTTGCCCGGCTTGCGCACCGGCACGAAGGGCAACTCCCGGGCGGTGGCGAGGGCCGTACCCACGATGAAGCCCCGCGACTCGATGCCGACGATCACATCCGGCTGCAGGCGATCGCAGGCTTCTCCCAGCTGACGCACCATTTCCTGCCAGCCGCGCGGGTCGCGCAGCATCGGCGTCATGCAGCGGAACAGGATGCCGGGCTTAGGAAAGTCGGGATGTTCCCGCACCCAGTCGCGCAGCTCGATGGGCTGATCGGAGCTGGCGCTGGAGGATTGAGGCATGGTCGGCGGGACGGGGGACGGGAGCGCAGCCGGCGCGCCGGCGTGACGCGGGGCCCGTATCGCTGGCATCATCGCAGCCATGGTCCTGGATCCTTCCGCCCCCTCCCCCGTGCCGCTGGCCGCCGTGCCCGCCGGGTCGTCCTCTGATGCCTCCGGCGCGCCGGAGCAGGTTCCCAGCCTGTCGCGGCGAGGCTTGGAGCGCCTCGACCTGCTACTGCTGTGCTTGGAGGCCCTCGATCTCAACGGCGGGGAGGCGATGGTCTGGATGAGTGAGCAGCTGGGCTACGGCCAGCTCTTCCCCAACCGTGTCGAACTCTGGAAGCGTCGCTGTTACAACCCCCTGCGGCGGGCTTGCCGCAGGGGCGAACTCGCCGGTCAGGAGAGCGACGCGCTCATCCGCATCCTCTGTCAGATGGCCGATCGCCTTTATCCGATGCTGCGCACGTTGCTCTCCTCCACCGAGCCTGCCGAACTCGCGGCCCAGCGCTGGGAGCTCTTCCAGACACGCCTGGCCGATCTGGTGCGGGAACGCATGAACCCCCGTCGCAGCGGGGTTCAGAAGCTGCTGGATCCGGCCGCCGGTGACGCCCAGGTGCGCCGCATGGTCCGCACCCTGGCGCTGGGAGCTGGCAGCGGAGGCTTCGAGCGGCTGCGGGCCAGCCTGCTGGATGCGGCCGTATGAGCGCCGTGCTGCCGTGCCGATACTCCAGAGTGCCGCGATGAAGCAGACCCTGCGCTACGACCAGATCAGCTGCCGGCTCGAGGTGGACGGCCTGCCCGATGTCTCGGCCGGTCATGCTCTGGATGCGGTGGGCATCCTCACCGGCTGGCGGCTGCAATGGGCCGGCCGGCCCGAACTCGAGGGCCAGCGCGAGCATCTGGTGGCCCTGATGGAGGTGGTGCTGCCCTATGCCCGCCATCTCATCAGTGGCGTCGGCCGCCGCTTCGGTGATGCGGACCGCCCGGTCAGCATCGCTCCCAAGGCGGAGGGTAGCCATCGTCTGTCGCTGCGCAGCAGCCAGGGCGACCAGGCCACGCTCGACCTCGATCTCGACGACGCCGAACTGGCCGATCTGGTGCGGGTGCTCGACCAGCTGCGCCTCGATCGGCGCCTGGCCCTTCCCCTGAGCGTGCCGTCCTCCCGGCCGCTGCGTGGCCGCGACCTGATCGATCGCCTCCCCCTGCATCGGCGGCTGGCGGCCCCCCTGGGCGGCCTGGCGGCGCTGGCCACCGCCGCCGGCCTGGTGCTGCTGCTGCCGCCACCGCCGGCACCCACCCCGAGCAAGGGCCCAGCGGCCTCGAGCTCTGCCAGCGGCTCCTCCTCCACGCCCGGGATCCCCTCGCCACCGCCCTCCGCTCCCGCCCCCTGAACCGGGCGTCTCACTCAGCGGCTTCACGGCCCTGGTTCACTGGCCTGATCCACGGATCGTGCTTGACGGTCCCGGGGAGAGCAACGCACTGTGGAGCCACTCCCTTCTGCCTGGATGCCGATGAGCCCGTCGTGGCCGGAACTGCGTCGCCGGGTGGCCCGCCTGGGGGCCGCCCTCGACGTGGTGGTCCGCAGCGATCCGGAGGTCTGCGGCCTCAGCGGTGAGCAGTTCCACCTGACCCTGCACCATGGCGGCCATGGCGACTGCACGGTCAGGGATCTCTCCCTGATCGATTGCCCCAACGAGCTGGTGCTGCTGGAATTCGAACGCTGGATGCGCGGCGCGGGCTATGCCCTCGAGGTGTGATCGCCGCCCAACTCCCTTCCTCTGATCCTGTTTGTCGTCGATGGCCCCCCCGAGCAATCGTCCCCCCTGGTTGAACTGGGTGATCCTCTTCGCCTTTCTGTTCTCGAGCTGGCAGCTGGCCGGTCTCTGGTTCCAGCGGCTGCACGGCTGAGGCTCGCTCGGTTGAGCCTTTCGGCCTGAAGGCACCTGTTGGGTCCAGACCCTGAGACGGGGTCAAGCCCTGAGACGGGGGGTGGCACGGAGAGAGTATGCCGCTGCTTGCCGCCATGTCTTGCCGAGCCCTGCTTTCGGTGCTGGGGGTTCCCGGCTGGGGGAACCTGCATCTTCACCTGCCTGCGGCGGCCGACCCCCAGGCCCTTGCGGCCCGGTTGCGCCGCAGCCTGGTGACGGCTGGGCTGAACGGCGAGGGCCGGGGCCTGCCCGCCGGTCAGGTGGTAACGGCCCTGCTGCGCCATCAGGACGATCTGGAGCCCCTGCTGTTGCCGGCCCGCAGCTGGTGTTCGCCGGGATTGCGCTATCGCTATCTGCTGCTGTGTCGAGGTGGCGGCGGACCGCTGCATGTGGCGGTACTGCAGCGATCGCTGCCGGGGCCGGGCTGGCAGCGGCAGGTCGCCGCTCGGCCTCTGGCGGTCTTTCTGGGCGGCCATCCGGCCGTGCCCGGCTGCCGGGAGGAGCCAAACCGCCAGGAGGAGCCCAGTCGCCAACCAGGGGCCCAATGCCTGGACCCAAAGCTGGACTCGGCATGGGATGAAGTGGGTCTAGGCTTAAGACACTCTTCGAATTTCGGGCGATGAGGGTTGAGCATGTGGGACGTGAGCACCTGCTGCGCCTGGAGGCCCGTGAGGTGGCCCTGCTCGTCGACATCCTCGAGGCGGCCTTGCCCGCCGAGGCCCTCACCGGGGTTGCCGCCCCCAATCCCCGCCTCAGTGCCTTCTTCAACGACGTCTACAGCCACCTGCTCGATACCGCCCGGGAGGTCTGGCACCGCGATCCCGGTGGTCGCGCCCTGCCGCTCGGCCCCGGCTGAGTTCCTGCGGAGTCGTTGCGGTGGCCTGCGGAGCGACCTTAAAGGCTCAATAATGGGCACGATCGGTTCTGACCATGCCTCCCTGGCTGCTCATCTTGATCGTGATGGCGGCTGTGATCCTTGGGATCAACCCCAACCGCAAGGATTTCGCCTGGTTTCAGGCTCTGAGGCGCCCGCGTTGGGTGCCTTTTGCCGGTTTGCTTCCACTCGTCTGGATGGGGATCTATGCCTGCTTTTATGTGTCGGCCTTGCTGAGCTGGGAGATCAACGCCAGCTGGAATCTCGTGGCCGCCTATGTGGGGTTACTGGTGCTGGTGGAGGGCTACACCTGGCTGATGTGCCGCACCCGGCGTCTCGGCAGCGGCACCATGGTCTGTCTGTTGGGCTGGTGCTACGCCCTCTGGCTGTTCTGGCTGCTGCAGCCCGTTTCCGCCGAGGCGAGCCTGCTGCTGCTTCCCTACCTGCTCTGGAGCCCGCTGGAAGCCCTGATCACCTGGCAGATGCGCCATCTGAACCAGAAGCGACTGTGAGCTGCCTGCACCGGCGCGCCCTGTCATGGAGCCTCTGATCGCCGCTCTACTGCGGCCTGAGGCCTACGACCATTCGGTCGCTGCGGTGCAACTGCTGGAGACGCACATCTCCTGGGTTCTGCTCACTGGCACCTACGCCTACAAGATCAAGAAGCCCGTCAATCTGGGCTTTGTCGACTTCAGCACCGTGGAGCGTCGGGCGGCCCTCTGTCAGG
>CAIRWM010000042.1 GCA_903882285.1 uncultured cyanobacterium | reverse complement strand
CGGCAACGATGAGCGCGAGCAGACGCTTAACCAGCTGCTCACCGAGATGGACGGCTTCGAGGGCAATACCGGCATCATCATTGTTGCGGCCACGAACCGCCCCGATGTGCTGGATGCGGCGCTGATGCGTCCGGGCCGTTTCGATCGGCAGGTGGTCGTTGACCGCCCCGACTACGCTGGTCGTCTACAGATTCTCGGTGTCCACGCCCGCGGCAAGACCCTCGCCAAGGATGTCGACCTCGATAAGGTAGCGCGCCGCACCCCTGGCTACACCGGGGCCGATCTTGCCAACTTGCTCAACGAAGCGGCAATTCTGGCGGCCCGCCGTCAGCTCACGGAGATCTCGATGGATGAGGTCAACGACGCCATTGAGCGCGTCATGGCCGGCCCCGAGAAGAAGGACCGCGTCATGAGTGAGAAGCGCAAGCGCCTCGTGGCCTATCACGAGTCGGGCCATGCCCTCGTCGGCGCCCTCATGCCTGACTACGACCCGGTGCAGAAGATCAGCATCATTCCCCGCGGTCAGGCCGGCGGCCTGACGTTCTTCACCCCCAGCGAGGAGCGGATGGAGTCGGGCCTCTATTCCCGTGCCTATCTACAGAACCAGATGGCGGTGGCCCTCGGCGGTCGCGTCGCTGAGGAGATCGTCTACGGCGAAGACGAGGTCACCACTGGGGCCTCCAACGACCTGCAGCAGGTGGCCCGCGTCGCTCGCCAGATGATCACCCGCTTCGGCATGAGTGATCGGCTCGGACCTGTGGCCCTGGGCCGCTCCCAGGGCGGCATGTTCCTCGGCCGTGACATTGCCGCTGAGCGCGACTTTTCCGAGGACACCGCCGCTGCCATCGATGAGGAGGTGTCGGAGCTGGTCGCCCAGGCCTACCGCCGCGCCACGGAGGTGCTGATCGCGAACCGCGCCGTGCTCGACGAGCTGGCCGAGCTGCTGGTAGAGAAGGAAACCGTCGACGCCGAAGAGTTGCAGCAGCTGCTGATTGAGCGCGATGTCCAAGTGGCCAGCTACGTCTGAGCGCAGCGCCTGTGATGCGGCGGCAGATCAGCTGATCGTCGCCCTGCGCCGCTAGCCCCTGCTGGCGGTGCTGCGGCCCCTGTGCCCCCAGCATGCCGCTCCCATGCTGGAGCACCTGCAGGCTCTGGGACTGTGTCATGTGGAGTTCACCTAGGCAGCCTGGCAGCGGCGTCGCCTGGGGGCGTGAGCTGGCTGAGCTTGAGGCGGCGGTCAGCGCCGGCTGTCCCTATGCCGTCTCTCCGATCCTTGAACGAGCGCTGCAGCGGCGTGCGGCTGCCGCTGGGGCGCGCGTCTTGTCAAGCTCTTTCCCGCCATCAGTCTGGGGCTTGGCTACTGGCAGCGCCTGCGTGACCCGCTCGGCGGTGAGCTGCCCTTCGCGATCGCTGCCGGCGGGCTTGGCCCGGCTGATGTGCGGCCCTGGTTGTCGGCCGGCGTTGATGCTGTAGCTCTGGGGTCGGCGCTGTTGGATCCGGAGCCGTTGCGCACGCTGATCGCAACCTTGCCCGGAACATCGCTCCCGGTCGCTATGCCACGTTGCCGTAGCGAGTCTGCAGTGCTACCCATGAGACAGAGGTTGCCAGCCGATGTCTCAACTCACGATTCAGCTCAGCGACAAGGCTGATGCGCTCATCGCCCAGTTGCAGAAGGAGATCTTCAACCGCCGCCGCAAGAAGGTCTCTGCTGCTGGTGTGATCGAAACTCTTGTCGAGAGCGGTGCTAAGTCGCAGTCCGACAAGCGCTTCGCTACCTCCTGGAAGAATCTGATCAGCGACATCGAGAAGGCGGCCAAGGTCGCCGACGCCCACGGAGCCAAGCCCGCGAACCTCAGCGACGAGGAGTGGGCGATGGTGCTGTCGCATCGCACCCGTGCCAAGGGCAAGGCGAAGGCCAACAAGATTGTGGCTGGCCAAGCGGCAGCGAAGATGTCCACGCTCCGCAAGGCCGACGCTGCAGATCAGCCGTTGGCCACTAGGCCAGCCACGTCGGCCAAGGCTGCCCGGGCGGCGAAGGCGGCTCCCAATGCCGCGGCTACGAGCCGCGACCGCAGCGCAGCCAAGGCTAAGACGGGGTCGTCGGCCAAGACTGGGGCAGCGGCCAAGGCTCCGGAGAAGGCGCCCGCCAAGGGCAAGACGGCGGCGGCGAAGGCGATGGTGGCCAAGTCAGCGGCCACCAAGCCATTAGTCAAGGCCGCGACGCCGGTGACATCCGGTGGTCGCAAGGCCCGCTCGTCGGTGGCCCGGCGCATGGCCAAGGCCGTGAGTCGTCTCAGCAGCGGCACGGCGGCGCCCCCGTTGGCGGCGTCGGTCGCCTCCGCCAACGGGGCCGTAGCGCCGCTGCTCAGCAGCGGCGCCTGAGCGGCGCTTACGGGCCGCTCACCACAGGCTGCACTGTCCCTGCTGGCGCAGTAGGTGGTCGGCGAGAACCAGGGCCACCATCGCCTCCACCATTGGCACGGCCCGCGGCAGGACGCAGGGATCGTGTCGGCCCTTCGCTTGAAGGGTGGTCGCCGCACCGCTGGCGTCGATCGTCTGCTGGGCCTTGCGGATGGTGGCGGTGGGCTTGAAGGCCACCCGCAGCACGATCGCCTCACCGTTGCTGATCCCGCCCTGGATGCCGCCGGAGTTGTTGGTGGCGGTGTGCAGGCGGCCGTCCTGGCTAGGCAGAAAGGCGTCGTTGTGCTCGCTGCCCCGCAGCAGGGTGCCATCAAAACCGGAGCCGATTTCAAAGCCCTTGGTGGCTGGCAGCGACATCACCGCCTTGGCCAGATCCGCCTCGAGCTTGTCGAAGACGGGCATGCCGAGTCCCACCGGTGGCCGCCGCACAACGCATTCGATCACGCCGCCGCAGGAATCGCCCTCGCGGCCGATTGCCTCGACTCGCTCGATCATCCGCTCGGCCATCGCGGCATCGGGGCATCGCACGATGTTCGCCTCCACCGCCTCGAGGGTGACGCCGCTGGGGTCGATGCAGGCCTCCAGGGTGTGGATGCGCTTCACCCAGGCGACCACCTCGGTGCCATGCGCACGGGCCAGCAGCTGCTTGGCGATCGCGCCGGCCGCCACGCGGCCGATGGTTTCGCGGGCTGAGGCGCGGCCGCCACCGCTGCGGGCCTGGATGCCGTACTTGGCCTGGTAGGTGGCGTCGGCATGGGAGGGGCGGAAGGCCACCGCCATCTCCTGGTAGTCCTGCGGGCGTTGGTCCTTGTTGCGCACCACCATGGCGATCGGGGTGCCGAGGGTGACGCCATCGAGCAGGCCGCTCAGGATCTCCACCCGGTCGTCCTCCTTGCGGGGGGTGGTGATCCTGCTCTGGCCGGGTTTGCGGCGGTCGAGCTCGGCCTGGATTGCTTCGAGGTTCAGCGGCAGGCGCGGCGGGCAGCCATCCACGATCACCCCCACGCCACCGCCATGGGATTCGCCGAAGGTGTGGATGCGAAAGAGGGTGCCGAAGCTGCTGCCCATGGGTGTGGTGCGCTGGATCGAGCCTACAAACCGGCTGCGGCGTCAGCTGCTGGCCATGGGCCGTTGGCCTTAGGGTCGGCGCTGCTGCCATCGACCCGCCGTGCGCCAAGTGGAGCGGGCGGCCCTGATCCTGCGCCGCCTCGACGAGCTCTACCCCACCACGCCGGTGCCCCTCGACCACCGAGATCCCTTCACCCTGCTGGTGGCCGTGCTGCTCAGCGCCCAGTGCACCGATAAGAAGGTGAACGAGGTCACGCCGGCCCTGTTCGCCGCCGGCCCCGATCCTGCCGCGTTGGCAGCCCTGGAAGAGGAGACGATCCTGGGCCACATCCGCCAGCTGGGGCTGGCCCGCACCAAGGCCAAAAACGTCAAGCGCCTCTCCGAGCTGCTGCTGGAGCGCCACGGCGGAAAGGTGCCGCGCAGCTTTGCCGACCTGGAAGCGCTGCCGGGCGTGGGCCACAAGACCGCCTCGGTGGTGATGGCCCAGGCCTTCGGCGTGCCCGCCTTCCCCGTGGACACCCACATCCATCGCCTGGCCCAGCGCTGGGGCCTCAGCAGCGGCGTGAGCGTGGCCCGCACCGAAACTGATCTCAAGCGCCTGTTCCCCCGCGACGCCTGGAACCGCCTGCACCTGCAGATCATTTTTTATGGCCGCGAGCACTGCACCGCCCGCGGCTGCGACGGCACAGCCTGCGGCCTGTGCCGGGAGCTCTACCCGGCCCGGCGGCGGGCGGTGGCCACCCGCAAGGCCTGAGGGGGACGGCCGCCTGGGGCGGAGGGGGCCTCCGTGGCCGGATCCAGCGGCTGTGAATAGGTTCCGGCTGACCGGCCCCACTCCGGATCGCCCCCCGATCGCGCCCGCCCGATGTCGGATCTCACCTGCCCGTTCCACGGCCACGTCGGCGCCGACACCCCCGCCGCAGGCCCGGGCAACCGCCAGTGGTGGCCGGAGGTGGTCGACCTGGGCGTCCTGCACCAGCACAACCCGGCCGCCAATCCGCTCGGCCCCAGCTTTGACTACGCCCGCGCCTTCGCCGAGCTCGATTACGGGGCGATCAAGGCCGACCTGCGGGCCCTGATGACCGATTCCCAGCCCTGGTGGCCGGCCGACTGGGGCCACTACGGGGCATTGTTCATCCGCATGGCCTGGCACAGCGCCGGCACGTATCGCAGCGCCGATGGCCGCGGCGGCGCCGCCCACGGCAATCAGCGCTTCGCGCCGCTGAACAGCTGGCCCGATAACACCAACCTCGACAAGGCCCGCCGGCTGCTGTGGCCGATCAAGCGCCGCTACGGCAACCGCATCTCCTGGGCGGATCTGATCATCCTGGCCGGCACTGTGGCGCTGGAGTCGATGGGCTTCCCCACCTTCGGCTTCGCCGCCGGCCGCACCGACATCTGGGAGCCGGAGGCGGATGTGTTCTGGGGCAAGGAGAGCCGCTGGCTCGGCGATGAGCGCCACAGCGACGACGGAACCCTGGAGCAGCCGCTGGCGGCGGTGGAGATGGGGCTGATCTACGTGAACCCCGAGGGTCCGCACGGCAACCCCGATCCGGTGGCCTCCGGCCGCGATGTGCGCGACACCTTCGCCCGCATGGGCATGACGGTGGAGGAAACGGTGGCCTTGGTGGCCGGTGGCCACACCTTCGGCAAATGCCACGGTGCGGCGCCGGCCGACAACCTGGGGCCCGAGCCGGAGGGGGCACCGCTGGAGGAGATGGGGCTGGGCTGGCGCAACCGTGCCGGCAGGGGCATGGCGGAGCACACGATCACCAGCGGCATTGAGGGCGCCTGGAAGCCGAACCCCACCCGTTGGGACCAGGGCTATTTCGAGATGATGTTCACCTATGAGTGGGAGCTCACGAAGAGTCCGGCCGGGGCGTGGCAGTGGGTGGCGAAGGATGTGGCGCCGGAGCACATGATTCCGGATGCGCATGTGCCGGGCCGAAGCGCGGCGCCGATCATGACCACCGCGGATCTGTCGCTGCGCTTTGATCCGGTCCTGGCGCCGATCGCCCAACGCTTCCGCGACGATCCCCAGGCCTTTGCCGATACCTTCGCGCGGGCCTGGTACAAGCTCACCCACCGCGATCTGGGGCCGCGGGCGCTGCATCTGGGGCCGGAGGTGCCGGCCGAGGAGCTGATCTGGCAGGATCCGCTGCCGCCGGTCGACCATCCGCTGATCGAGGCCGCCGAAGTGGCGGAGTTGCGCGAGCGGGTGTGGGGCTCCGGGCTGGGTGTTGCTGAGCTGGTGGCCACCGCCTGGGCCTCTGCCTCCAGCTTCCGCGGTTCTGACAAGCGGGGCGGCGCCAACGGCGCGCGGATCCGGCTGGCGCCGCAGCGCAGCTGGGAGGTGAATGATCCGCCGCAGCTGGCTCGGGTGCTCGAGGCACTGGAGACGATCCAGGCGGCGTTTGCAGAGGGCCGCGGCGACGGCAAACGCGTGTCGCTGGCGGATCTGATCGTGCTGGCGGGCGGCTTTGCGGTTGAGAAGGCGGCGGCCGCGGCGGGCGTTGCGGTGGTGGTGCTGTTCCATCCCGGCCGCACCGATGCCCGCGCCGACCAGACCGACAGCGCCTCCTTCAATGTGCTCAAGCCCCAGGCCGATGGCTTCCGCAACTGGGAGCCGGCGGGCCTGCCAGCGCGGGCCGAGGAGCTGCTGATCGATCGGGCCCAGCAGCTGTGTTTGAGCGCTCCGGAGCTCACCGTGCTTGTGGGCGGCCTAAGGGTCCTGGGCGCCAACAGCGGCGGCAGCCGCCACGGCGTGTTCACCGATTGCCTGGGCGTGCTGAGCCCCGATTTCTTCACCACCCTGCTGGATATGGAGCTGCAGTGGGCCCCCGCCCCCGGCAGCTCCACCATCTACGAAGGCCGCCTGCGCCGCGATGGATCCCTGCGCTGGACGGCCACCCCGGCCGACCTGATCTTCGGCTCCAACAGCCAGCTGCGCGCCATCGCCGAGATCTACGCCCAGGACGACGGCGCCGAACGTTTCATCCACGACTTCGTGCGCGCCTGGGTGAAGGTGATGGAGCTGGATCGGCCGAATCGATGACCCGATTGGGTCATCGAGATCGATGAAAATCTCGCGAGCACGGATGTCAGTGCTTGTGTTAGCCGCGGCTGCTCAATGCTCGTCGCCGGTGTCACTGGCGTTGTTCATCGCTTGGAGCATGTTTTGCATGGTTTGTATCAGCGTCGCCACGTCGGAATTGTCGCCGCTTGCATCCGCGTCTTTGCCAAATGCCGATTGCAGCATGGCCTGAGCATTCCCCTCGGCCATGTCGCCAGCATCGGCCATCTTTTTGAGCATGCTTTGCATCTTCAGCAGCGCCGCATTGGTGTCAGAGGCATCCCCACTGGAATCCGAATCGTTGTTAAGAATCGATGACAGCATGCTGGCGGCATCCGCTTCTGTGTCGTCGCTAGCGTCCGCCATGCCGTTCATCATGGTCTGCATTTTTGACAGCAGACTCTTCATGTCGGAGGCTTCGCGACTAAAATCGCCAGCTTCGGGAATCCCGTTCATGTTGATCCTTGAGTTGTTTCGCTTAACCCATCTGTTTTTCTGCTGCCGTCAACAAATGGTTGCCGAGAGTGTGGGCAAGAAACGTTCTCAACGTCGAGAGCGAACAGGAGTGGCTAAAGCGCAGGTGAAGGGCCCTTGTCCATGCCGGCGCAGGTTGAATGAAAAGTTGGTTGATACTGCATCCCACCTCTTGATCTCACCTTTTCTCTCCAATAAAAAACCCCCTCAAAGGAGGGGGAATGTTCGGCCAAAGCCGGTTGGGGGATTCCAAAAAAAGTGGGGCCCAGCTTGCGCCAGGCCCGCTCAGCCTCAGCCGATTGCCGGAGCGGTCAGGGCCACAGGGGTGGCTT
>CAIRWM010000041.1 GCA_903882285.1 uncultured cyanobacterium | reverse complement strand
TGGATACCCACGACAATCTTACGGTGAGAATATTAACTCTCAATCCACAGAGTGTTTTTGTGAACTATCGAGCCGAGCAGCTTGAGGACACAGAGGTAAAAGTATTTCGGGGTGAATTGTCCAACGCCTTGGAAGCCACATATGTAAAATTGAAAAAGTATGGAAGTAGAGTTTCGATCAGGATTTATGATGATTTCCCGGCCCAAATTTCATTTTTCTTTGATGATGAGATTCTCTCATGCGTAGTGTCAGCAATGGGAAGAAGTAGGGACAACTGTGCATTTATTGTTCCATCAAACCTGCCCAACGCACAAAGAAGTTTTGGCCTACACTTTAGCCATCTCTGGAGCAACAAAGCCAGGAGCCGTGCTTATAGAGAATATGGCCCTGACTAACCGCTTGAATTGCCTTCTATTGAACAAAGCAATATCAGTATTATAATACAGGTTATTCCTGATGGCAGCAAGAGCACTTGAGGGATAGGGCCCTATTGCTTCAGATCTTGCTTGAGTCCACAGCAGTGGTGCCATTCCCCCGGCGCCGCCCCTCAGGCGATAGCTCTACGGCTGATGTTGCAAGGAGCAGGGGCCCCGGGGTGGGCTGATCCCCGAGCAGGTTTCCTGGACGGATCCCATGGGATTGAGCCATCCCTATCGGAGGGTGGCGGGTTTGAGGTGGGCATCGCGGTGCCATCACGGCAATTTGCAGCTGCTGGTCAGCAAACGGATCGCCCAGGCGGGATCGCTTGCCACCGTGTAGGCCTCCAGTTCGAGCTGGCGATCACTGGCCAGGCCTCGCCAGTGGGAGGAGGTCAGCTGCGCGTCGCTGAACGCGGCCCCATCGACGCGCAGGCCCAGGGGGATGCCGGCCTGATGGATGCCGCCGGCCCTGCACGACTGGGCCACATGCACGGCTTCATGGGCCAGGGCCTCCAGCAGGGCCCGCTGCCCCAGGCTCACCGTCCAGGGGCGCAGGCGGATTTCGGCGCGGCGGCTGTCCCACTCGGCGCTCGCTTCGGGGGTGACGTCGTCGCTGATCCGCAGGTGGACGCCCCGGCTGGCCAGCAGGTCGAGCAGCTCGCGGGCCTGATGACCCACGGCTGGATCACCGGAGGAGCGATCGGCCAGCCCCGCCCGGGCCAGCAGGGCCTGGCGGTCGGCCGGGCTGCGGATCCACCAGGAGTCGTCCCAGGGGGGCACAACGGTGTCGGCCAGGTGTCCTGGCCCTGGCATGGGCGCTGCCGCCAGCAGTGCAGCGGCCAGCAGGCGGAGGCAGCGCGGACAGCCCATCACACGGTGTTGCAGGGGGCCAGGCTGGGAGTGAGCGCAGGCCGGGCCGCAGGTTCAGCTGAGCACCCCGAAGAGCAGGGAGAGCAGGGCGAAACCCACCACTCCTGCGAGGGCCAGCAGCGATGTGGAAGCGGGCATGGGGCGACTCTGATCTTGGCTTAAACCTAAAGGGATTCTGAAGATTCAGCCCTCTGGCGGCCGCGCTGTTCGTGAAGAGACACGTTGCCTGCGGCCCTCACCAGCTGGCGTCGCCCTGCCAGGTCTCGCCGTCCCGGCTGCGGGCCTCGCAGGAGGCACTCCGTTCGTCCAGGCTGCAGTTGCCTCGCGCCAGCTGCGCCTGGGGCAGGCCGGTGGCCACCCCACGGCCGTCGAAGCCGGCCGTGGCCACGGCGCTGACCTGCAGGCGCATCGGCCAGCGGGGCTCGCAGCGCCCCTGCGCGCAGCGCATCGCTGCGCTGCTGCGCAGCAGCACACCGGCGAACACCAGCTGGTGGCTGGCGAAGCGGCTGCCTTCGATCGGCACCACAAAGCGCACACTCAACAGCCCCGGCAGTTGCTGATCCAGTCGCAGGGTGCGGCAGCTCAGCGCTCGCTCCCCGGGGCCGGCCGGCCGGAGTCGTCCGACCCGGCAGCTGCCGGTGCTGCGTTCCCAGCGACCGAAGTCCTCGCTGGCCAGGCTGGCCGCCGTCCAGCCCGTTGTGCTCAGCAGCGCCAGGGTCAGGGCCAGCGCCAGCCCTGAAGTTCTGCGGCGGCTCAATAGCCCGAATCGGCCACGCATGCCCCCTCGCAGCTGATGCCGTTGCTGGCCGTGCGGCCGCAGTGGTGGCAGAGGACCGGATCGTTGCCGTCCACTGCAGGGCCTGTGGCGCTGGGTTGAGCCGCGGCCGCGGCTGGGTCGGGGCCTCCGGGGGGTGGCAGCGGGATCCGGGCGGAAGGGATGGGGGCCGACGTGCTGGCCATCGCGGCGGGCCGGTGGGGTGGGGCAGGTTCGATCATGGCCACCAGCCTCCCGCAGTGCGTCCCGCCATGGTCGAAACCGCCGCCCCAGCTCCTTCGGCGCTTCCCGGCATCGGCGTGGGCACCTGGGCCTGGGGTAATCAGTTCCTCTGGGGCTACGACCCCGGCCAGGACGCGGAACTCGAGGCCTGCTTCCGCCGTGCGGTGGAGCTCGACCTGCTGTTCTTCGATACGGCCGACTCCTACGGCACCGGCCGTTTCAACGGCCGCAGCGAGGAGCTGCTCGGCCGCTTCAGCGCCGCCCTGCCGGCCCAGCGCCGGCAACGGCTCACCCTGGCCACCAAGCTGGCCCCGTTCCCCTGGCGCCTGGGCCGTCGGGGTTATCGCCGCGCCTTCGATGCCTCCCGTCGTCGCCTGCGGGGCCAGCTCGACCGGGTCCAGCTGCACTGGAGCACCGCCCGCTATGCCCCCTGGCAGGAGCAGCCGCTGCTCGACGGTTTGGCCGATCTGGTGCTGCAGGGCGAGGTGGCCGGTCTGGGCGTCTCGAACATGGGCCCGCGGCGGCTGCGCCAAGTGCATGCCCACCTGGCGCAGCGGGGGGTGCCGCTGCGCAGCGTCCAGGTGCAGCTGTCACTGCTCGCCCCCGCGGCGATCGTCGGCGGCGACGCCCGCCCCAGCCTGGCGATGGTCTGCCGCGAGCTCGGCATCGAGCTGATCGCCTACAGCCCCCTGGCGCTTGGTCTGCTGGCCCGTGCCCCCGGTCCCCAGCCTGTCGTGCCGGCCGGTCCGCGGGGCCTGCTGCTGCGCCGGCTCTGGCCGCGGATCCAGCCCATGCTCACAGCGATGGCTGCCATCGGCGCCCGGCACGGGGCAGGCCCGGCGGCCGTGGCGTTGAACTGGTGCCGCGCCCACGGTGCCCAGCCGATCCCCGGGCTGCGCCGGGTGCGGCAGGCCGAGGAGGCCGCCGCCGCGCTCGCCTGGGGCCTCACCGCCACGGAGCGCGAGGAGCTCGATGCCCTGGCTGTCGTGGCCGGCGGAGCCAGGATGCCGGCCAATCCTTTTCAGAGCGCCTGAGTCGTCGGCGCGGCTAGCCCGCCATCACCTGGGTCGTGGGCGAGGGGGTGAGCACCACCGGCAGGGCCTCGGGCCTGGGCTGGGGGGGCTCATTGCGCTGCAGCAGTCGCAGCACCTGGGGATCGTCGCTGATGCTTTCGCCTTTTTCGCCTGGATTGCACGCGGCCAGCGCTTCCTGCAGCAGGGAGTCGAAGGTGGCCCCCGGCAGCCGGTGCCGTGCCAGCTCCAGGAAGGCCCGCGCCAGGGACTCGCCGGCGGCGGCCCGCAGGGCCGGATTGCTGCGGCGCAGCTCCTGTTCCTGGGCGATCGAGGCCAGGAAGCGCTCGGTGACGTCGCGCTTGGTGCCGGCCCGGATGCGAGTGTCCTGTTCGGCCTCGTTGAGAACGCTCTGGGCCTGGAGTTCGCTCAGGCGTCGGTTGAGGCTGTCGAGTACCTCCTGCGCTTCTTTGGCGATATGCGTGAGTTGGCCATCGGACAGTCGTGGCAGGTCGGCCACGTAGACCTTGCCGTGGTCCCGCAGGGTGAGGAAGGTGGGTCGCTGAGCGCCCGAGCCCCCCTCACGGTGGCTGCTCCCCAACTCACGGGGCCTTGGCCGGGGCTGCTGCGGACGCTGCGGCGGCAGGGGGCCGGCCGAGGAGCGGCGACGCGTGGTGCGCGAGGAGCTATCGAGCATGGGGATATGAGGACGGAGCCGGGGTCGGAGAACACCGTGGGGCACCCTAAGGACCACCGTCACCCCCCACCATCCAGGCCTCAGTACGGCAATCCGGCCATGGGGGACCACTGGCCCTCGGGCCCGCTGCCCCCCGCCGCGATCCGGCCCAGCTCCCAGGCCTGATGCCCTTCGCTGTGGCAGACGGCCAGGGCGTCCGGCACCGCGTCGGCGGGCAGCACCAGGCAATAGCCGACGCCGAGGTTGAAGGTGTTCCAGAGGTCGGCTTCGGGGACCTCGCCGTTCTCCTGCAGCCAGTGGAATAGGGCCGGCCGCTCCCAGCTGTCGGGGTCGATCACCGCGTGGACGCCCGCCGGCAGGCAGCGGGGTAAGTTTTCCGGCAGCCCCCCCCCAGTGATGTGGGCCATGCCGTGCAGCGGCACAGCCGCCCGGCGCAGGGCCTGCACCAGGGAGCCGTAGAGGCGGGTGGGGGTCAGCAGGCTCTCGATCAGCCGGGCACCCTGGGGCGCCGAGTGATCGAGCAGGGTCTCGGCCGTGGCGCCGCGGGCCTCAAGAATGCGCCGCACCAGGCTGAAGCCGTTGCTGTGCACTCCGCTGCTGGCCACCGCCACGATCCGGTCCCCCGGCATGACGCTGCGTCCGTCGATGCGCTCGTCCTCCTCCACCACGGCGACACAGAAGCCGGCCAGGTCGTAGCGGCCCGGGCTGTAGAAGCCCGGCATCTCCGCCGTTTCGCCGCCGAGCAGGGCGCAGCCGCTCTGGCGACAGCCCTCAGCGATGCCCTCCACCACCTCGGCCATCGCCTCGGGACTCAGCTTGCCGGTGGCGATGTAGTCGAGAAAGAAGAGGGGCTCGGCGCCGCTGGTGATCACGTCGTTGACGCACATGGCCACCAGATCGATGCCGACATCGTGATGACGGCCATGGGCCTGGGCCAGTTCCAGCTTGGTGCCCACCCCATCGGTACCGGCCACCAGCAGGGGCTGGCGCATCCCTGCGGGAAGGCGGCACAGGCCACCGAAGCCACCGAGCCCTCCGAGCACCTCCGGTCGGCGCGTCGCTTCCACGCTGCTGCGGATCCTCTCCACGAAAGCCCGCCCGGCGTCCACGTCGACGCCTGCTGTGCGGTAGTCCATGCCGGGGAAGGAGGTTGCTGCACCGATCTTGGAATGGCAACACCAGGCGCAGGGGTGGACGATCGCCAGATCGTCACGCCGTTCTATTGGTTGGGCTTATGCGGCCCATTGGATATCCTGATGCTTTGGCGGCGAAAGGGTGCCGAAAAGGCCAGTGGCACGGGGGCTGGCTGGAAGGGATGAAGAAAACTGATCAGTCAATTGCATGATCTGGTTGACGGAAACCCTGTGTCAGCTCCCGTTACCTTTGCTGGGTCGTTATTTCATGTCAGAAACTCGCAAAGCTCATTTGCATCTGCAGCTTCCGCTCATTGCGCGATTTTTCAGAGCAAATTCCTGCACAGGTTCTCGGTCATCGACTCCGTCTCGACGGCGTCTTCAGCCCTCAGCCCTGCATTGCCGGCCAGCGTGTTTCGAACGTTATGCGTGGAACTCAACTCCTGGGCGCCGCCCTCCTGATCGCCGGCAGCAGCATCGCCGCTCCTGCCATGGCCGCAAGCTTCCCCACCACCTCCCCCTCGGTGGCCATCCGTGAGGTGGACACGCTCCCCTCCTTCGATGAGAAGCTCCTCAGGCAGATGCCCCCGGCGCTCATCGCTAACGGCTTGCTCGCTTCCGCCGCGGTCAGCGTCGGTCAGGCCAGCTGGTATGGCCCCGGCTTCTACGGCAACCGCACTGCCAATGGCGAGGTTTTCCGCCGAGGTACCCTCACCGCAGCCCACCGCAATCTGCCCTTCGGCACGATGGTGCGCGTGACCAATCTCTACAACGGCCGCTCGGCCGTGGTGCGGATCAATGATCGTGGTCCCTTCCATGGTGGTCGCATCATCGACCTGGCCCATGGCGCAGCTCAGGAGCTCGGTGTCACCTCCAGCGGGGTGGCCCAGGTGAAACTTGAAGTGCTGCGCTGATTTCACTACCCCTGGTGCGGCTCTCCTCCGCGCCAGACCCATCCTCTCCGGCCCATCCGCCAATCTGGCGAATGGGCCTTTTTGTTGTCCGCCCCCTTCTTTGGCATGCGCCTGCTGCAGACGAGGCACGAGCTAAACGCCTGGCGCCGCGAGAGCAGCGGCCGGCCGCTGCATTTCGTGCCCACCATGGGGGCCCTGCATGAGGGGCATCAGCAGCTGTTGCGGCGGGCCGCCCAGCCCCTGGCGGGTGGGCCGCCGCCGCGGGTGCTGCTCAGCGTCTTCGTCAATCCGCTGCAGTTCGGTCCGGCGGAGGACTTCGCCCGCTATCCCCGTGATCTGGCCGGGGATGCCGAGCGGGCCGAGGCCGCGGGGGCTGCAGCCCTTTTCGCGCCCTCACTTGAGGAGATGTACCCCGGCGGCGAGATGGCCCTCACCAGGGTCTCACCGCCGCAGGAGCTGCAGAGGCAGCTGTGCGGTCACGCCCGGCCCGGTCATTTCGATGGCGTAGCCACGGTGGTCTGCCGTCTGCTGGCCCTGGTGCGCCCCGATCGCCTCTTCCTCGGCGAGAAGGATTGGCAGCAGCTGCTGCTGCTGCGTCGCGTTGTGGCCGATCTGGGCCTGCCGCTGCAGGTGCAGGGCTGCGCCACCGTGCGCCAGGTCGATGGTCTGGCCTGCAGCTCCCGCAACCGCTATCTGTCGCCGCAGGAGCAACGGCAGGCCCTGGCCCTGCCGGCGGCGCTCCGGGACGCCGCCGCCCCCTGCCGCGGCGCTGCGACTCCGGGGGAGCGGGCCGATCCCGCCGCCCTAGTGGCGGCGGTGCGCCGCCGCCTGGAGGACGCTGGCCTGGCGATCGACTATGTGGAGCTCCTGCAGGCGCATACGCTTAGGCCTCTGCCACGGCTGGAGGGGTTGGCCCTGCTTGCCGCGGCCGTGCACTGCGGCCCCGGCCGCCTGATCGATCACATCTTCCTGATGAGCCGCTCGCCGATCATTGCCATCGATGGACCGGCCGGAGCCGGCAAGAGCACCGTGACCAGGGCCTTCGCCCGTCGGTTGGGACTCGTCTACCTCGACACCGGCGCCATGTACCGCGCCCTCACCTGGTGGGTCCAGCGGCAGGGGGTCGATCCCGCCGATGCCTCAGCCGTGGCTCCGCTGCTGCAGGGGCTGGATCTGCAGCTGGAAAGCGATGGGACGGGGGAGCAGCGGGTGCGCATCAACGGCCATGACGTCACCGAGGCGATCCGCAGCCCGGAGGTGACGGCCCAGGTGTCCACCGTGGCTGCCCATGGCTGCGTGCGTGAGGCCCTCACCCGTCAGCAGCAGGCCATGGGGGAGCGCGGCGGCCTCGTGGCCGAGGGCCGCGACATCGGCACCGCTGTCTTCCCCGACGCTGACTGCAAGGTGTTCCTCACCGCCAGCGTTGCCGAGCGGGCCCGCCGCCGAGCCGAGGATCTGCGCCATCGGGGCTTTGCGGTTCCTCCCCTGGGCGAGCTCGAGGCCCAGATCGCCGAGCGCGACCACCTCGATTCCAGCCGGGCGGTGGCCCCCTTGCGGCAGGCCGATGACGCCGTGGAACTGGTCACCGACGGCCTGGCGATCGAGGCGGTGATCCAGGCCCTGGTGGATTGCTTCCGCGAGCGGGTTCCTGAGGAGGCCTGGCCGGAGCCGACGGGCCAGGGCCCTAGGGCCTAGCGGCGCTCGCTGCCGCTGGGGCGCAGCGCCGCCAGCAGGCCCTGGCAGGCGTCGTCCAGGAGATCGAGCACGTGGTCGAAACCGTCGGGCCCGCCGTAGTAGGGATCGGGCACCTCGAGAGGTGAGCCGCGGCGGCCGTACTGCAGCAGCGGCGTGATCCGGGCCTGGGGCTGCGGGCCCTGGGGGATGACCAGGGCGCGTACCGCCGCCAGGTTGTCTTCGTCCATGGTCAGGATGTGGTCGAAGCGCTGCAGGTCGGCGGCTTCGATCTGCCGGGCCCGGCTGGGCAGGTGGATGCCGCGCCGCTCGGCCGCGGAGCGCATGCGCCGATCCGCCGGCTGGCCTGCATGCCAGCTGCCGGTGCCGGCGGAATCCACCACGAAGGCCGGCTCCAGCCCCTCACGGCCGAGCAGGTGCAGAAAGATGCCCTCTGCTGCGGGCGAGCGGCAGATGTTGCCCAGACAGACGAACAGCAGACGGGTCGGTTCCGGGCTCATGGCTTCTGTTCCTGCAGGCGTTGCTGCGCCAGCCTGGCGCGCAGGCGCACCACGGGGGTGGGCTCCAGCTCCAGGCGGCTGAGGGCCTCGAGCGCCGTCAGGGTCCGCTGCCGTTGCTGAGGCAGCGGCTCCATGCGGCGACCCAGCGCTTCGAGCCCCACCGCCACGGCATAGCGCACCACCCATTCCCCATCGGTGCAGCCCGCCACCAGGGCGCTCAGGGCCCGCTCACGCACCTGGTGCCGCTCGGCGGCCTCCAGCGACGCCAGCTGCAGCTGGCCGAGGCCGCAGGCCGCCGCCCGGCGCACGCTGGGACCGACGTCGGTGGCCAGGGCCTCCTCCAGCAGCTCCAGGCCGCGCACGTCACCGATGCCGGCCAGGGCCCGTACCGCCCAGGCGCGGGCCCCGTAGTTGCGGGGATCGAGGCTGGTCAGCAGCGGATCTACCGCTGACGAACCCAGCCGGATCAGCCCGTCCACGGCCGCCACGGCAGCGCCGGGATTGTTGAAGCCCAGCACCTCCACCAGGCAGCGGATTGCCGCCGGATCGATGCTCTCGCCGTGGTCGGCCTCCGCCAGCGCGCGGGTGGCTACAAACAGGGCCTGGGCGCTGGCCGCCTGCTGCACCGCTTCGATCCGTGCCGCGATGGTGCTCATCGGTACCTCCTGATGGTCGCGGCTACCGGGGTCACAGCAGGGCATCCATGGCCTGCAGCACCGCCGTGTGCTCGGTCTGGAACTCGTGGTGCTCGCCGTTCTCCACAAGCCCCCGCAGTGCAATCAGTTTGAGGCTGTTTTCGGCCAGGGTGCGGCAGATTGGCTCCAGGGCTGGCCGCCAGCCCACGGCGCCCAGGTCCATCAGGGCGGCCCGGCGCACCTGCAGCTGGGGGTGTTCCAGCAGCTGCAGCAGCTCGGTGGCCCAGCACGGCTCGCCGCTGAGCTGGAGCAGAGCACGGCAGGCGGCACTGCGGATCAGGGGACGCTCATGGGCCGTGAAGGGCTCGATCACGGCCAGCACCGGCGCCTCCGCCACTCCGATCTCCCCCAGGGCCTCCAGCATCGCCTCGCAGGGTTCGTGCAGCCGTGGGCTGTCCGAGCGCACGGCCCCGGCCCCGCTGGGGCCACTGGCCAGTCGCCGCTGCAGCACCGGCACCGCCCTGAGGGCCCGCAGTTCCCCCAGAGCCCGGGCGGCGGCCTCCCGTAGGCCATCGTCCTCATCGTCGAGGCTGGCGAGGAGATCGTCCACCGCCGCTGGATCACCGAGCTTGCCCAGGGCCCGGGCGGCATTGCGGGCCACGGCGTTCTCCTCCACTCCGGCGCCCGGGTCGCGCGGCCGCCGTTGGCGCAGGGCACACAACAGCAGCGGTACCGCTTCCGGATGGCGGCTGCGATGGCGACCCAGCCACCAGGCCGCGTAGTACTGCAGTGAGGGGTCGTCGCTCTGGCGTAGACGCGCCAGGGCCTCGACTTCGTCGATCGGATCGCCGGGGTGGCCCGTGCCGCCGCTGCCGGGGGCACCGGGTCCCGGACCCGCCAGCGGCGCAGGTACGGGGGAAGGCAAGGACATGGGCGGAGTCGGCCGCAGCGCTGCTCACTGTGCGCTGATGCTGCCACCGCGGACCGGCACTGTGGCGTGCCTCGCAACGGGCTGAAAGAGAGCAAGAAAAAAGGGCCCCGCAGGGGCCCTTGAAGACGATCGGGTTGGCGATCAGCGCTCAGACGAGAGCGTTGATGGCGTAGTCGATGTAGTTGTTGGCGATGACACCGGGGTCGCCGGCGATGCCGTGGTTGGCCTTGATGTGCTTGAGGGCCTCAACGTACCAGGAGGGGGAGAGCTCGAAAGCGCGGTTGATCTCGTCGAGACCAGCGATCAGGTACTCATCCATGGGGCCGGTGCCACCTGCCACGAGGCAGTAGGTGACCATGCGCAGGTAGTAACCGATGTCGCGGGCACACTTGTCCTTGCCGCGCTGGTCTGCGGCGTAGTTATTCCCCTGCATCTGGGTGGTGTAGGGGAACTTGTTGTAGACGGCCTGGGCAGCGCCGTTCACAAGGGAATCGGCGTTGGCGGTGAGAGCCTTGGCGGCTTCCAGGGCGTTCTTGGCGCGCTCAAAACGACCGAAGGCGGCGTTGAGTTCGGTGTTGCCAAGGAAGCGGCCCTGGGAATCAGCGGCGGCGACGGCCTCGGTGAGGGGGGTCTTCATGGGTTGAAGGTAGGGATGAAGGTGAACCGGATCAGGAGACCGATCAGGCGACCGCAGCAGCGGCGCGATCGAAGTAGGTGCCGACTTCGCTCATCAGAGCGGAGCAGTCGCCGGGGGTGATGCCGTTGCGGTCGTTAGCGATCGCGATGGCAGCGTCCTTCATCTTGCGG
>CAIRWM010000040.1 GCA_903882285.1 uncultured cyanobacterium | reverse complement strand
CTGCCGCCGGCCTCGAGGCAGAGCCGCAGGATCTCCGCCCCGAGGGCCTCCACCCGCTCGATCACGCCGGGCTCATCGGCGCGGTAGAGGATCAGCGGATGCAGGTTGCCGTCGCCGGCATGGAAGACATTGGCGACCGGCAGGCCATGGCGGGCACTGAGCCGCTCAATCGCGGCCAGCACCCGCGGCAGCGCCCCGCGCGGCACCACCCCATCCTGGAGGTAGTAGCTGGGAAAACGGCGCCCCAGGGCCGAGATCGCCGACTTGCGCCCCTTCCACAGTTGGGCGCGCTCCGCCTCGTCGCGCGCCTCGCGGATGGTGCGGGCGCCGGCGCGGCGGCAGAAGTCGGAGGCGAGGGCCACCGCGGCCGCCACCTCGCTCTCCTGACCATCGAGCTCGATCAGCAGCACCGCCGCCGCATCGGCGGGGTATTCCTCCGCCCCGAAGTAGTCGTTGAGGGCCTCGATGCAGAGGCGATCCATCATCTCCATCCCCGCCGGCAGCACGCCCGCCTCGGTCACGGCGCGCACGGCTTCACCGGCGGCCTCCATCGCGGTGAAGTCGGCCAGCAGCACCGCCACGCTCTGGGGCGCGCGCAGCAGGCGCAGGGTGACCGCGGTGGTGATGCCGAGCGTGCCCTCGCTGCCGATGAACACGCCGCGAAGATCAAGCCCGGGCATCTCCGGCAGGTCGCCCCCGAGCGTGGTGATCGTGCCATCGGGCAGCACCACCTCCAGGCCCAGCACGTGGTTGCTGGTCACGCCGTACTTGAGGCAGTGCACGCCGCCGGAGTTCTCGGCCACATTGCCGCCGATGCTGCAGGCCACCTGGCTGGAGGGATCGGGGGCGTAATAGAAGCCATCCCCGGCCACTGCCCGCGTCACCCAGCTGTTGATCACCCCGGGCTGCACCGTCACCCGCCGGTTGGCCAGATCCAGCTCCAGGATCGCGCGCATGCGGCTGGTGGCGATCACCAGGGCCGGCCGTTCCGCCAGGGCCCCACCGGAGAGGCCGGTGCCGCTGCCGCGGGCCACGAACGGCACGCCCCACTGATGGCAGAGGCGCACCACCGCCGCCACCTGCTCGGTGGTTTCGGGCAGCACCACCAGCGGCGGCTGATAGCGGTGCAGGGTGAGGCCGTCACAGTCGTAAGCGAGCAGCTCCTGGCGGGCCGCCACCACCCCTCGCGGCGGCAGCAGACGGCGGCACTCGCGCGCAAGGCCGTCCCAGTCGATGGCGGCCGCTTCAGCCGCAGGCGGCGGAACAGGCGCTGGGGGAGCAACGGGCATCGGGGCAGGACAGCAGTCTGATGGAGGCCTTGAGCCACGAACTTAACGAGCTCCAGCACGGACGGCCCTTCTTGCGTCAGGATGGATGACGGCTTTGCCCCATCGTCCGCAGATCTCGCCTTGAGTTCGGCCTCCCCCTCAGCGCCCGTTTCGGCTCCTGTGCTCAACACCACCCGGTCCCAGGACATCTTCGCCGCCGCCCAGAAGCTGATGCCAGGCGGCGTCAGTTCGCCCGTGCGGGCCTTCAAATCCGTCGGCGGCCAGCCGATCGTCTTCGACCGGGTGAAGGGCGCCTACGCCTGGGATGTCGACGGCAACCGCTACATCGATTACGTGGGAAGCTGGGGTCCCGCCATCTGCGGTCACGGCCATCCCGAAGTGATCGCCGCCCTGCATGAGGCCCTGGAGAAGGGCACCAGCTTCGGCGCCCCCTGCCTGCTCGAAAACCAGCTGGCCGAGCTGGTGATCGAGGCCGTGCCCTCGGTGGAGATGGTGCGCTTCGTCAACTCCGGCACCGAGGCCTGCATGGCCGTGTTGCGCCTGATCCGTGCCTTCACCGGCCGCGAGAAGGTGATCAAGTTCGAGGGCTGCTATCACGGCCACGCCGACATGTTCCTGGTCAAGGCTGGCTCCGGTGTGGCCACCCTCGGCCTGCCCGATTCCCCCGGGGTGCCCCGCGCCGTCACCGCCAGCACCCTCACCGCCCCCTACAACGACTTGGAAGCGGTCAAGCAGCTGTTCAGCACCCATGCCGGCGAGATCGCCGGCGTGATTCTGGAGCCGGTGGTGGGCAACGCCGGCTTCATCACGCCCGAACCCGGCTTCCTTGAAGGGCTGCGGGAGATCACCCGCGAACACGGCGCCCTGCTCGTCTTCGACGAGGTGATGACGGGCTTCCGCATCAGCTACGGCGGCGCCCAGACAAAATTCGGCATCACCCCCGACCTCACCACCATGGGCAAGGTGATCGGCGGCGGCCTGCCCGTGGGCGCCTACGGCGGCCGGGCAGACATCATGGCGATGGTGGCCCCGGCCGGGCCCATGTACCAGGCCGGCACCCTCAGCGGCAACCCGCTGGCGATGACCGCCGGCATCAAGACCCTCGAACTGCTCAAGCAGCCGGGCACCTACGAGCGCCTCGAGGCGATCACCCGCCGCCTCAGCGACGGCATCGGCGAGGCGGCCCGCGGCGCCGGCCTGCCTTACTGCGGCGGCAACATCAGCGCCATGTTCGGCTTCTTCCTCTGCGAGGGGCCGGTGCGCAATTTCGAGGAGGCGAAGACCACCGACAGCGAACGCTTCGGCCGGCTGCACCGCGCCATGCTCGAGCGCGGCGTCTACCTGGCGCCCAGTTCCTACGAGGCCGGCTTCACCTCACTGGCCCACAGCGACGCCGACATCGACACCACCATCACGGCCTTTCAGGACGCCTTCGCCGCGATCGCCTGATGGCCGCAGCCCCCTTCCTGCAGCCCACCCTGGGCGTGCCGATCGGGGCAGTCCTCGCTCTCACCGGCAATGCCAGCGTCTATGGCCACCACCTCAACGCCAGCCACTGCAAATACTGTGGCGCCAGTCTGTGAGTGCACGACGGCTCGGACCGTGATCCAGCGAGGGGTCGACCTACCCAGCAATGGGTATCGACAAACGCGAGTGCGCGGCGGAAGATTTCCCAAACCTTTTACAAACTCGTCTTGTCCGCCTTTCGGTTCGGTCCCTTCCTGCTCAGCGGCCCCCAGAGCCTCTGGATGGGTGAGGCATTGATCCCCCTGTCTCCCCTGCAATCGCGGCTGCTCACCACCTTCTGCCTCCATCCGCAGCAGGTGATCGAGAAGAAACGGCTGATCCGGGAGGTCTGGTGCCATGCCGATGTGAGCGATGTCAGCCTGGCGCGGGCCGTGCACGGCCTGCGCCACCGGCTGGCGGTGGGCCTGCCTCCCCAGGAGCTGATCCGCAACATCTACGGCACCGGCTACGTCTTCACCGAGTCCGTCGAAACGCTGCCCACCCCAGCGGCCGAGCCCTCCAGGGCCACGGCTTCCGTGGCCTGAGCCCGGCTGCCTGAACGGCCGGCCGTTGGCCATGCGAGGAGCAGCGCAGCTGTGGTCATGATGCCGCTCCAGGTCATGACAGGAACCTGACGGCGGCGGGCGGCACCGATAGCGTCGAGGCAACCTCCACTTCAGTGGGACCACCCATGGCTCGGGAACGCTTCTTCCTCGAACTCACGCCACCGGTGGAAGCCATGCGCCAGTGGCCCCATGTGGTGATCCTCGGCGGCGGCTTCGCCGGCGTGAAGGCGGCCCATGCCCTGCGCAACCAGCCGGTGCGGGTCACGCTGATCGACAAGCGCAACTTCAACCTCTTCCAGCCGCTCCTGTATCAGGTGGCCGCCGGTCTGGTGGCGGAGTCGGACGTGGCCACACCCCTGCGGGGCCTGATGGAGAACGCCGGCAACGTGCAGGTGCTGCTGGGCGAGGTGGTGGACCTCGACCTCGAGGCTCGCGAGGTGGTGTTCAACGACCGCCGCTACCGCTACGACCAGCTGATCGTGGCGACCGGATCCGGCAGCAGCTACTTCGGCCACGACGAGTGGCGCGAGCAGGCACCGCCGATGAAGATCCTCGAGCACGCCGACGAGATCCGCCGGCGCCTGCTGACGGCTCTCGAGGAGGCGGAGCAGACACCGGATGTGGAGCGGCGCCGCTTCCTGCAGTCGGTGGTGATCATCGGTGGCGGACCCTCCGGCTGCGAACTGGCCGGTTCCCTGAGCGATCTCAGCCGCCACAGCCTGCGCCGCTTCTTCCGCCAGGTCGACCCCGACCACAGCCGCATCGTGCTGGTGGATCCGGGCGACCGTCTACTGCGAGCCATGGACCCCAGGCTGTCGGAGGCGGCCGAGGGCTACCTGAAACGTCGCGGCGTGGAGCTGCTGTTGGGCGGGCGCGTGCAGGCGATCGAGCCCGGCAAGGTGACCGTGAGCGTCAAGGGGGCGGAGGGCAGCGAGCCCGAAACGCGGGTGCTGGAGGCGGCCACGATCTGCTGGACAGCCGGCGTGCGCGCCTCCCATCTGGGCAAGCTGCTGGCGGAGCGCAGCGGCTGCACGGTGGATCGCGGCGGCCGCGTGGTGGTGGAGCCCGACTTCTCGATCCCCGGGCACCCGGAGATCCGCGTCATCGGCGACCTCTGCTCCTACAGCCACACCGTCGACGGCAACCAGCTACCCGGGATGGCCGGCCCGGCGGTGCAGATGGGCAGCTGGGTGGCCCAGGACATGCTGGCCAGGCTGCAGGGGCAGACGATGGCACCGTTCCGCTGGCTCGATTTCGGCAGCATGGCGGTGATCGGCCCGATGTTCGCCGTCGCCGACCTGCGCGGCCTGCGCGTGACGGGAGCCCTGGGCTGGCTGCTCTGGGGCGTGGCCCACCTGGGCTTCATGCCGGCGATGGAAAACCGCGCCAGCCTGCTGGTCAAGTGGATGTGGACGATCGCCCGGGGGCAGCGCGCCTCCCTGCTGATCACCGGTAAGCCCAACCAGCACATGAATGTCGAGGTGGGGCTGGACGCGGTGAAGGCCCTGGAGGAGCAACCGAGCCAGGCCGCAGTCCCGGCGTTATGAACCAGCGATCAACCTCCCTATCCTGAGCCGAACCGCGGGGATCCACGCGGAAAGCCTCCGCCGTGACCATGGCATGCATACCCAGCCCCATCGTTAAGAGTTCGATGGTCAGGGGCTCCTTGCTGCTGGTGGCCGCCTTCCTGGCCAACACCCTCCAAAGCGCCTTTGCCCGGGCCGTGGGGAGCGGCATGGATGCGCTGATGTTCACCTGGCTGACCTTCCTGCTGGCCCTGATCCTGCTGATCCCCATCCTGGTGATGCGGCGAGGGCGGGATCTGCACACGTCAGTGCTACCGCTGCACCTGCTGCGCGGCGGCACGGGCATGGGCGGATTCCTGCTGTTCATCACCGCGGCCAAGCTGGTGAATCTGGTCAACGCCAATGTGTTGCTCAACACCACTCCCCTGTTCATTCCGGTGCTGGCCTGGCTGGTGCTGAAGCAGCGCATTCCGCGCAATCTCTGGATTGCCCTGGCGGTGGGTTTTGCTGGGATGGTGATCGTGGTGCAGCCGAATGCCACGATTCTCGATCAACCCGGCGATCTGCTTGGACTGGCGGCCGGCATCGTATGCGCCGTGGAGTTTCTCACGGTCAAGGGGCTGAATCGCACCGAGTCACCGCTCACACAGCTGTGGTTTTTTCTGATGATCGGCACCATCTTCTCCAGCCTGGTGATGATCGGGCATGGTCATGCCATCACGGTGCCACAGGGTCTGCTGGTACTGGCCTCCTCCCTCTGCCTGCTCAGCTTCCAGTTTCTGTTGATCCAGGCCTACAGATTCGCTGATCCCAGTGCCATCGGTGCCTTCCAATATTCGTCGGTGATCTTTGCCGGTGTGATCGGCTGGCTCTGGTTCCAGCAGATTCCCAACCTCGGCGTGGTGCTGGGCAGCGTGCTGATCTGCATCGGCGGCGCGCTGAGCATTCTCTGGCAGGCTCCCCCACGGGCGCCCCTGCCAAGCGTAAGCGTTGCCGGCAGGGCGCTCTCCTGAGCACCCAGCTTGAGGCGGCAGCACCCAGAAGCACAGTTGTCGATGCGGCGCGTAGTCTGCCTGCTCCTGCTGCTCCGCTAGGCGTCCACCATCAACCTGGCCGCAATTGCGTGGGCGGCCAGCGGCCCGGCCAGGCCTCCTACACCGGCAGCCACCTACTGACGCTTGACGCTCAGCCTGCCCCAGGATCTGGGCCATGGTGCGCTACTGAACTCCACCTTGATCCTGAGCGCCTCCGGCCGCAATGGCGTCGACCTCTCCGCCACCGCGATCGGCAACCAGTTCACCGTCCAGCAGATCCTGTGGGGACGAACGCTGACCATCACCTGGCCGCAGAAAGGTGATGGTTCGGGATCTCGTTGGACTATGGGAAATTGAAGGGGGCGGGTTAGGTGCATAACCGAGTTAGCCAGGCCTCTACACAGCGAACATCGCCTGAAGAACACCCAGCAGCTGATTAAGCGTAGCCTCCGACAGTCTCCCCAATTGCTTGACGAGACGTTCTCTATCTACAGTTCTCAGCTGATCAGCCACAACGTGACCGCCTTTACCAGCAAAGGTGCAACGCACACGAAAAGGGTATAGATGACCTCCGGTTGTGAGCGGCGCAACGATGAAAGTGCGTAGGTGAGAATTCAGCTCGTCCGGCGACACAATGACACAAGGCCTCGTCTTTCTGATCTCAGATCCGCGAGTGGGATTCAACGCGACAAGAAAGATATCGCCTCTTGAGACGTGTTCTTCAGTCACCATGACCACTCTTCATCATCAAACCGAGTGGCGCTCATCTGATCGATAAGTCCCTCCGGCTGGAAAGACGATGCCGCCTCTGCCCAGCCAGCCCTCGGATGAGCCG